>NZ_JBFEFH010000019.1:0-139836 GCF_040717455.1 Tautonia sp. JC769 | reverse complement strand
TGGAGCGCCCTCGTGAATCTCTGGGTTGCCGGCCAGGTCGAGGCTTTCCGCTTGCTTGCCGGCAAGGCCGTCGCACGCTGGGTCGGCGTCGAGATGGCAATCCGCGAGCGGGGGCCGTCCGGCCTGCCCCAGTTCGAGGACGCGTCCATCCCATTCCTGCAACTGCTCGATCTCTACGCCGAATTCGGAGATGCCGTCGTCCGAGTAGGCACCTACCAGAATGACGATGCCTGGGGGCTCAGGCTTGATGGCGTGCGGACGATCCCGGATTGGCCCACGGAGGAGGGTAGCATCTCTCGCATACGCCACCTCGCCGAGTTGCCGGCCGGCCTGATCATGGGGGTGGATTCTGTCCTGGACGCGTCGGGCGATCTCGTCGAGCTCACGCTCCGACTTGCCGCCGGCTCCCTCGTCATACGGGCCGGTGAGGTCTATGAGGAGCCGGGTGGCGAGTTCTGTGTCGTTCATCCCGACGAAAGCGTCCTCGCGTCGGTCGTGCTTGGAAGCGGCCGGGGGGCACTGGCGAATGAAAAGTGCTGATGTCCGGGTGTCACTGGCTCAGCCAGTGCTCCGGTTCGGCCCGGCATTGGGAGAGCAGTTGCAAGGCCTTCAGCTCCGGGTTCAGCGGCCGGGAGGCACGGGTTCTGCCGGTGCCGATCGGACGGGGAGCACTGGCAGAGCCAGTGGCACACGGTCAGGGGGCACGATGTCGGGTGCTACAGGCTTGGCAAGCGTCGAATGGTGCAAATCGGAGGAGGAGCAGTGGCAGTGCCGGTGGCACACGGTCAGGGAGGATGGGAGCGGGTGTCACTGACTTGGCCAATGTCGAATGGTACGATCGGAGATCGAGCACGGGTCAAGCCAGCGGGGAGCGAGGGGGGGCGGCGGTGGAACGGGAGCGAGCGGGCATGGCTCATCGGAAGAAGGTGCGGCATGTCCACGAACCGGGACACCTGCATGAGTTGACCTTCTCGTGCTACCGACGTTTGCCCTTGTTGACCAACGATGCCTGGCGGGAGCGATTGGCCCGGTGCCTGGACGAGGCCAATCGGGAGGCGGAAATCGAACTGGTCGCGTTCGTGTTCATGCCCGAACACCTCCATCTCCTGGTTCATCTCACCGATCCGGCCCGGTCGATCAGCCGATACCTGGCCCGGGTCAAGCAGCCGTTCTCGAAGCAGATCAAAGACATCCTGATCCGACATCAATCCCATTTGCCGCGGGACCTGACGGTCCGGGAACGGCCGGGCAAGACCTGCTTTCGATTCTGGCAGGAGGGCTCGGGATTCGACCGGAACCTCTTTTCTCCCGTGGCGATTCAGGCCAGCCTGGATTACATCCACAACAATCCTGTGAAGCGAGGGCTGTGCCAGCGTGCCGTGGACTGGAAGTGGTCTTCCGCGCGATTCTATCTGGGCGATCTGCCGTCTCGGCAAGATGCCTCATTGCCATGGGTTCATGGCTTACCTGGGGATGCTCTCTCATAACATCGTTGGTTGAGGACCGGCACGGCCGAGGACTGAGGGCCGATGGTATTGATGGTTCCGATCGGCTGGGGAACACTGGCAGAGCCAGTGGCACACGGTCAGGAAGCACGATCGTCGGGTGCCAGTGGCTTGGCCAGTGTCGAATTGTACCACTCGGACGGGGAGCACTGGCGGAGCCACTGGCACACGGCGAATGTACTGATGTTCGGGTGCCACTGGCTCCGCCAGTGCAGGGCCGAACCAGAGCACTGGCAAAGTCAGTGGCACCCAGCGTCGCAGCTCCAGGTTCGGCGGACGGAAGGCACTGGGGCTGCCGGTGCCAATCGACGGGGAGCACTGGCAGAGCCAGTGGCACCCGAGCGAAGAGGATGAAGGATTCAAGGCAAGATCATGTGTCTGTGATAGGAAGACGAGGACGGGTCGGGAAGATCAGGGAGTTTTCCCCAGGAGGCCGAGGCGGGCGAAGTTGAGGGCGTGCTTGGCGGAGCGGCTCTGGATGACGGGGCGGGGCTGCTCGGAGCCGAGGGAGAGGCGGCGGTGGGTGGTGTGGTCGTCGAGGGAGAGGCCGAGGTGGACGAGGCCGATAGGTTTGTCGGGGGAGCCGCCGGTGGGGCCGGCGACGCCGGTGACGGAGAGGCCGACGTCGGTGCCGAAGCGGCGGCGGACGCCGACGGCCATGGCCTCGGCGACCTCGGCGCTGACGGCGCCGACGGAGTCGATCAGGTCGGCGGGGACATCAAGCAAGTCGGTCTTGGCCTCGTTGGCGTAGGAGACGATGCCGCCGGGGAAGACGGGGCCGACGCCGGGGATTCGGGTCAGGCGGTGGGCGATCAGGCCGCCGGTGCAGGACTCGGCGACGGCGATCGTCTTGTTCCGGTCGTGCAAAAGGGCGATGACGGCCTCGGCCACGTCGTCGGTCCCCTCGCCGACGATCAGGTCGCCGAAGCGCTCGTAGATGGCGTCGATGGTCGGCTGCATGGCGGCGAGGGCGTCGGCCTCGTCGACCCCCTCGGCGCGGATGCGGAAGCTGATGGTGGCGTCGGAGGCGGTGATGCCGACCTCGGGGACGCGGCCGCGGGCGGTGAGGTCGGGGGCCTGGGCCTCGACCTCGGACTCGCCGAGGCCGAACAGGTTGATCACCCGGTTGACGATCACCCGGCCGCCGAGGCCGACGGCGCGGAGGCGGGGGACGAGTTCCTCGTCGAACATCGCCTTCAGCTCCCGGGGGACGCCGGGGAGGCAGGCGACGTGGGCGATGCCGGTCTTCATCCAGATGCCCGGGGCGGTGCCGATCGGGTTCGGCAGGATCGAGGAGCCTTCGGGGATGAGGGCCTGGATGCGGTTGCGGTCGGGCATCTCTCGGTCGCGGCGGGCGAAGAGGGCCTCGATCATGGCGAGGGCCCGGTCGTCCTGCACGAGGCCGACCCCGGCGGCCTTGGCGAGGGCGTCGCGGGTCAGGTCGTCCTGGGTCGGGCCGAGGCCGCCGCTGGTGACGACCAGATCCGACCGGGAGATGGCCAGGGCGAAGGCGGCGACGTTGTCGTCGAGGGTGTCGCCCAGGAGGGTCGAGAAGCGGACCGGGATGCCCTGCGCGGCGAGGCGGTCGCAGAGCCACTGGCCGTTGGTGTCGAGCTTCGCGCCGCTGATCAGCTCGCTTCCGATCATGAGGAGTTCGGCATGCATGGAGGTTAGGCTCGGAGGGTCATAATGGGGGTTGGAGAGGTGGTCCCGGGGGTCCGAGACGCCCGGCCCTGGGGCATTGCCCCCGGCGATGGATCACGGATCATGCAAATCCCGGGGCGCGATCGGGCCGCGAGCGTGACGGCCGCGGTCCGATCGCGCCGGACGAGCGGCGGGCGTCGGCCGGGCCCGGGCGAGGGCCGGCGGGGGTGCTCAAGGCGGGCAATCGGGGGGGAGGGGGCAAGCAGTGGGCCGGGGCCTCGACGCGCGAACAGGACACGCACGCTCTCACGCAATGATCGGCCCGGACGGTGGGTCTGGGGGGGCTGAGGGGATGTCGACGGAGGCTTCACGAGAATTTCCCGGAGGGGGAGCGAGGGGGATTTCCCAAGGTTTTCGGGGGAAAGTCGGTGAACCGGGGGGGAGGTCGGGGGTGTCGCAGGGTAACGAGGTTGCGAAGGGGCGTGGACATCGTGTCATAATAGTATGGCGACCCGAAGGGGTCGACTGCCCTGCGTCCGCCCAGCCTCGGGAGTGTCGGGCCCCGGTAGCTTCGGGAGCCGACCGCGTTTCGTCCCACAGACCCGGTCCCGCCGAGTCGGGGGAGGCCCACCCAAGATGAGCGCCGCCGTCCTTGATCGCCCGACCTTGGTCCTGAACCGGAACTGGCAGCCGGTGAATGTGGCCTCGGTCTCTCGGGCATTGGTGATGCTGTGGAACGAGTCGGCCCGCGTCGTCGACCCCGACGATTTCCGACTCTATGAGTGGGCCGACTGGGCCCGGTTGAAACCTCGGGACGACGAGCCGTTCATCCAGGCCGTGACGTTCCGCATGCGCGTGCCGGAGGTCGTGACGCTGTCGCATTACGACCGGTACCGCGAGTCGACGGTGACCTTCAGCCGTCGGAATATCTTCAAGCGCGACCACTCGACTTGCCAGTACTGCGGGTCTCGGCCGGGGTCGTCGGAACTGACGATCGACCACGTGCTGCCGAGGGCGCAGGGCGGGGTGTCGTCGTGGGAGAATTGCGTGCTGGCCTGCGTGGCCTGCAATTCCCGGAAAGCCAACCGCACGCCCGAGCAGGCGCAGATGAGGCTCCGCAAGAAGCCGTTCCGGCCCGAGTGGAGACCCTTGTATGCCTATTCGACGATGCGGATCGAGAGCTGGTCGCGCTTCGTGAGCGAGGCGTACTGGAACGTGGCCCTCGACGAGGGCGAGTGATCCTTCCTGATGGGCCTCGCGCCCGGGGTCATGCAAGACCCGGGGCGCGAGGCCCGAAGCCAATTGTCATCCGGGACGACGCGGCGGGGCGAGCGGATTGCCGACGAAGGGCGATTGCCTCGCCGGGGGTCGTCCCCAGGGACCCGGTCCATCCATGAATTATCTGGTCACCGGCGGCGCCGGGTTCATCGGCAGCCACCTTTGCGAGCGACTGCTCGATGACGGTCATGCGGTGCTGGCGCTCGACGACCTGAGCACCGGCCGCTTCTCCAACGTGGCGCACCTGGAAGGGCGCCCCGGGTTCGAGCTTCGGGTGGCGAGCGTGACCGACCCGGGGGTGGTCGAACGCTGCGTGACCGAGAGCCAGGCGGTGTTCCATCTGGCCAGCGCGGTCGGGGTCCGCCTCGTGGTGGACGAACCGGTCAGGACGATTGAGACGATTGTCAATGGGACCGATGTCTTGTTGCGGTGCTGCGCCCGGTATCGGCGGCCGATGCTGCTGACCTCGACCAGCGAGGTGTACGGCAAGAGCGAGCGGATCCCGTTCCGGGAGGAGGACGACGTGGTGCTCGGGCCGAGCACCACGCGGCGCTGGGCGTATGCCGGGGCGAAGCTGCTCGACGAGTTCCTGGCGCTGGCCCACTGGCACGAGGCGCGGTTGCCGGTGGTGGTGGCTCGCTTGTTCAACACGGTCGGGCCGAGGCAGACGGGGCGGTACGGGATGGTGATCCCCCGGTTCATGGCGCAGGGGATGGCCGGCGAGCCCTTGACGGTGTACGGCGACGGCCGGCAGACGCGGTGCTTCGCCCACGTGAAGGACGTGGTCGAGGCGCTGGTGCGGTTGATCCACCACCCCGAGGCGCGGGGGCAGGTGTTCAACGTCGGCAACGATGAGGAAGTGTCGATTCTGGGGTTGGCCGAGCGAATCCGCGACTTGACCGGCGGGCGGAGCGAGATCCGGACGATCCCTTATGACGAGGCGTACACGTCGGGCTTCGAGGACATGGTGCGGCGGGTGCCGAGCCTGGAGAAGATCGGGCGGTTGATCGGGTATGCCCCGACCCGGGATCTAGGGCAGATCCTCGCCGACGTGCGGGCCGAGGCGGAGCGGCCGAGGGGGCCGATCGAGTAGGACGCGGTGGTGGAGGGGACGCCCGGCACGCGATGGGCTAGTGAGGAGGCGCAGGACTGGGTGGCGAACGCAGGGACCCCTCACCCCGGCCCTCTCCCCGCGGGCGGGGAGAGGGAGAAGATCGCGGCTCATGGCGCGGAATGCAATCATATCTGCAACCCTCTCCCCGCGGGCGGGGGGAGGGGGAAGGGAGCGGTGAGAGGGTTCAGCCGCCGGAGACGACGAAGTTGACGAGCTTGCCGGGGACGATGATGGCCTTGCGGATGGTCTGGCCTTCGAGGAGGGAGGCGATCTTCGCGTCGGAGCGGGCGAGGGATTCGAGGGCGGCCTTGTCGGCCTGGGCGGGGACGACGAGGCGGGTTTTGATCTTGCCGTTGATCTGGACGGGGATCTCGACCTCGGTGTCGACGAGGAGGGCGGGGTCGAATGTGGGCCAGGGCTCGTAAGAGAGCGTCTGGTCGTGGCCGAGGACCTGCCAGAGTTCCTCGCCGAGGTGGGGGGCCATGGGGGCGAGCAGGAGGGTGAAGGTCTCCATCGCGCCTTTCGGGCGGACGTCGCGGCCGGTGAAGACGTTGACGAACTCCATGAGCTTGCTGATTGCGGTGTTGAAGCGCATGGCGTCGAGGTCGTCGGTCACGCCGGCGACGGCGCGGGCGACGACCTTGGCGGCCTCGGGGTCGAGCGGGACGTCCTGGACCTGGGGGGCGAGTCGGATGTCGTCGGCCTTGTCGTCGACGATCATCCGCCAGGCGCGGGCGAGGAAGCGGTAGACGCCCTCGACCCCCTTCATGCTCCAGGGCTTGGTGGCCTCAAGCGGACCCATGAACATTTCGTAGAGTCGGAGACTGTCGGCCCCGTAGTCGGCGATGACCTCGTCGGGGTTGATGACGTTGCCGCGGCTCTTGGACATCTTGTGGGCACGGGCAAACACGAAGACATTTTTACACCCTTTTCTCACATAGTGATTTCCCTGCTTTTCGACCTGATTCTCAGTTAATTTTACCTCCCTCAATGAAACAAAAGGATGCAATGGCCAAGGATTTTTCACTTCTACTTTTGATTCACCAATGACTACTTGGTCAGCTTCGATCTCGATATATCCTCCTTCCATACGTTCGACCATATAACATGAAACCGGTCGTCCATTTTCATCCTCAAAACCAGTAAATTCGATCTCTCCGAGGATCATCCCTTGATTAACAAGGCGTTGAAACGGCTCGGCTGTGGAGACGAGACCGCGATCGAAGAGGACCTTGTGCCAGAAGCGGGAGTAAAGAAGGTGGAGCACGGCGTGCTCGGCGCCGCCGACGTAGAGGTCGACGGGCATCCAGTAGCGTTCTTTCTCGGGATCCCAAGGTTGCCTGGTATTCTTCGGGTCAATGTAGCGGAGGTAGTACCAGCACGAGCCGGCCCACTGCGGCATCGTGTTAGTTTCACGGATGTAAGCATCCGAATACTTCACCCATTCAGTCGCCTTTGCGAGCGGTGGCTCGGGCTGACCAGTAGAAGAAGGGCGATAATCATCTACCTCGGGGAGTCGGACAGGGAGCTCCGACTCATCGACGGCGTGGTGTTTTTCGTCACGATCGAGAAGGATGGGGAACGGCTCTCCCCAGTACCGCTGACGGGAAAAGAGCCAATCTCGAAGTTTGTAGTTGGCAGCCTTTTTTCCAAACCCGTTGGTGTCAAGCCACCTAATTATCCGAACCTTGGCATCGGGTGTGGCCATACCGTTGAGGACAAGATCGGGATTACTAGAATTAACCGCAATACCATCCACGTCAATGGAAGCACCTAAATTCTCTGAGCGGCTCAGAATTAGCTCTTTCATCTGATTGATTTTCTGATTCATAACATCAGGATGACCTCGATGTTTCGCAATCAAAGGATGAGTCAGAAACCATTCGTCTGTCGGCATCACGACGGGGCGGATGGGGAGATCGAATGTCTTCGCGAATTCGAAGTCGCGTTCGTCGTGGGCGGGGACGGCCATGATGGCGCCGGTGCCGTAGCCCATCAACACATAATCGGCGATCCAGACGGGGACCGGCTCGCCGTTGGCGGGGTTGACGGCGAAGCCGCCGGTGGAGACGCCGGTCTTGGTCTTGGCGAGGTCGGTGCGGTCGAGGTCGCTCTTGCCGGCGGCCTGGCGGCGATAGGAGGCGACGGCGTCGCGTTGCTCGGGGGTGGTGAGGCGGTCGACGAGCGGGTGCTCGGGGGCGAGGACCATGTATGTCGCGCCGAAGAGGGTGTCGGGGCGGGTCGTGTAGACGCGGATCACGTCGTCGGGGGCGGATTCGGGCCAGCCGGAGGCGGAGCGGGCCTGCCGCCAGTTGTCGAAGTCGCCGCCGCGCTTGATCTTGAAGTCGACCTCGGCCCCCTCGGAGCGGCCGACCCAGTTGCGCTGCATGTCCTTGATGGCGCGGGGCCAGTCGACGATCTCGAGATCCTCGATCAGGCGGTCGCCGTAGGCGGTGATGCGGAGCATCCACTGCTTCAACGGCATCCGGACGACGGGGTGATTGCCGCGCTCGGACTTGCCGTCGATGACCTCTTCATTGGCGAGCACGGTGCCGAGGGCGGGGCACCAGTTGACGGGGACCTCGGCGCGGTAGGCGAGGCGCTTGCTGTCTCGATAGGCGTCGGGGTCGGGGCAGGCGTCGGGGAGGGGGAGTTCGGCGATCGGTCGCCCCTTGCCGACGCGGGAGCGGCCCTCGGGGTCGGTCCAGGAGAAGTCGGGGTCGTACCAGGTGTCGTAGAGTTGCAGGAAGATCCACTGGGTCCACTTGTAGTAGTCGGGGTCGGTGGTGTCGACCTCGCGGGACCAGTCGTAGGAGAAGCCGAGCGCCTTGATCTGACGTCGGAAGGTGTCGATGTTTTTCTGGGTGGTGATGCGGGGGTGGGTGCCGGTCTGGATGGCGTACTGCTCGGCGGGCAGGCCGAAGGCGTCCCAGCCCATCGGGTGCAGGACGTTGAAGCCGCGCATACGCTTGTAGCGGCAGAGGATGTCGGTGGCGGTGTACCCCTCGGGGTGGCCGACGTGCAGGCCGGCGCCGGAGGGATACGGGAACATGTCGAGGATGTAGAGCTTCGGCTGATCGGGGACGAGGTCGGCGACGCGGAAGGTCTCGTTCGCGTCCCAGAAGGCTTGCCACTTCGACTCGATACGCTGGGGGTGGTAGGCCGGCATCGACCGCGGTCTCCTGGGCGATCTGATCGCGAGAAAAATTTCGGCCGGGGTCGCGTTCTGCGGGATGCGCGGGTCGGGCCGATCGTCCGGGCGGGGGGACTCAATCGAATCCCCTAGCATAACGCCCGGAGGGCCCCGCGACCAGCGAGGCGAGGGGAGATCGGTCGGGCTGGAGGGGTCGTGCCGGTTGTGAGGGGAAATGCTTGGAAGGGTTTGCAAGAGTTACACGGAGGGCCCGGGCGAGCAGGGCGGGGACTTGAGCCTTTTTTCGGGAAATCTCGGGGGGCCGATCCGCCCGTCGTCTCGGCGGGGTGTAGACTTGAGACGAATCCGAGGAGCGTGACCCGCCGGCAGATGGTCGATTGGCTTCGCTCGGCACCGCCCTTGCTTCAGCACCTTGACGCACTTCAACACGCGGAACAGATCGACGTTCTTTTTTTGGAGGTAACGCTCATGGACGCGCGATGGCAGACGATCCGGACGAGTCGCATGGCACGTCTGATGGTGGTCGGCCTGGCGATCGGGATGGTCACGACGGCCGGCTGCAAGCACCGCCGATCGAGCTATCGGCCGACGTTCCGGAATGCCGAGCCGGTCCTGATCGACCCGATCCCGTCGTCGACCACGGTGATCCCGACCGACCCGGCGCCGTATGACTACGAGTTCGACGCGGAGGTCCCGTCGTCGGTCCCCCCCGCGTATGAGGATACGTTCGGGTCGTACGTCTCGCCCCCGGCCGGACCCGGCCCGGCGAACGAGCCGGAGCTGAACCTCAGCCCGCTGGGGGAGCAGGAGCCGGATCCGGAGCCGCTGCCGAGCCCGAGCAACGGGCAGACGATCCCCTCGGACGTGGGGGAGCCGCCGCGGGTCCTGCCGCCCCAGACCCGGAACGAGTCTCCCGGCCGGACCGCGACGCGCGTCAGCGCGCGGTCCGACCTGCGGGCGAGGGTGCAGGCGATGGCCGACGACCCGCTCGACCTGGTGCAGCCGCCCCGGGCCGATCGGCCCTGGCGGTACATCGTGGTGCATCAGAGCGCCTCGGCCGAGGGGGGCTATGCCCAGATCGACCGCGAGCACCGCGAGCGAGCGGGGCTGGACGGTTGCAGTTACCACTTCGTCATCGGCAATGGAACCGAGAGCGGTGACGGGATGATCGAGGTGACCCGTCGCTGGTCGGATCAGAAGCCGGGCGCCCACTGCCGCGACGCCAAGCACCCGAGCGTCAACGAGTACGGCATCGGCATCTGCCTGGTCGGCGACCTCGAAGCGACCGGGCCGACCCCGAAGCAGGTCGAGGCCGCTCGCACGCTGGTCGCCTACCTGCAAGAACGGTATGCCATCCCCGGCGACCGGGTGGGCAGCCACCAGGCGTTCTCGGCCAGGCCGACGGTCTGCCCGGGTGCCCACTTCCCGGACGAGGCGATTTTCGGGCGGCCGAGCCTGGCGGCGGCGCGGTGATGGTCGCGACGCCGGAAGCGTCGGGACGCGAGCTGATCACAGTGTGATGATGTGCGCGAGTGTGTGGACGGTCCTGTTGGTCGATGGGGTGTGTGGGGTCTCGGAGGACGCCCGGCTCCGGGGAGGAGGCCGGACGCCTGCGAGGGATGTGGATGTGAGGGTTGTGAGTGGCCGTCAAGGAGGACGGCCGAGATCGCCCGACGGGCGGTCAGGCGATCGGGGACGTCCGGCGGCGCTTCAAGCCGACGGCGAGGGCCCCGGCGAGGCCGATGCCGAGCATGACGAAGGTGCTCGGCTCGGGGACGGTCGCCATGTGATAGAAGAACTCGCCCGACCCGCCGATCGGGGTGCCGCCGGAAGACAGGTCGACCAGCCGGAAGGAGGCCGAGAGATCCTGCAGGCCGCCGATCCCGAGGTCGGTGAAGAAGGTCAGATGCGCGAGGAACGAGTCTCCGGGGCCGAGTTCGAGGATGTCTCCCACGCTCGAAGCGACCTGGTCGCCGATGGAGGCGTTCAGGCCCGAGGAGAGGGAGAGCACCTCGAGCGCCAGGAGGGAGCCCTCGAGCGAGAGTCGACGGTCCTCGATGGGGTGTTCGGGGCCGCTCACCCAGCGGTGATTGCTGCTGGTGAGGAGGATGTCCTCCGGAGAGCCGGGGTCGAACCCGCTCAGGTTCCGGATGGAACCGATGCGGAGGTCGCTGTACTCGGCCGCCGGCGAGCCGTCGTCGTAGCGCTTGCTCACGAATCGGCCCTCCATGTCGCCGGTCCCCGCGAAGAGGGTCAGCCGCCCGCGATTCGCCTCGGGGAGCACGTTCGGCCCCCCGCCGAATCGGCCGATGCTGTGGAAATGGTCGCCGTGATTGTACAGCAGGGTGAGCCGGCCGAAGTTCGGGTTCGGATTCGCGCCGCTCGTCGGGTTGGCGTCGCGGGCGACGTAGTAGCCGATCTGCTCGGCCCGGGCCTCGGCGGCCAGGAGGCAGAGGGGGACGAGGACGGCCGAGATGACGTTTCGGAGATTCACGATTTCATTCCTTCATGAAAAAATGTGACGCGGGATTGCCCGGCCCTCGGCGACGCGCCGAGGCGGGCCGGACGCCGGGTCGCGGTCGCGACGCCCGGCGCGGACGGCGATCGGCCCCGCGGTTCCCGGAGACGGGGCGAGGTCAGTCAAGGCCGTCGGGCAGGGGTCGTATCGACCCGGTGGCGGGCCAGGACGGGGGGTCGCTGGTCCGTCGACGTCGGAGTTCGCCCGGTCAGCCCGTCCCCGGACGGGGGAGGGGCCGGGGCGTGCCGATCAGATCTCGGGCGGCGCTCGATGAGGCAGCCCGGGGCGTGAAGCAGCCCGGGCCCGGGATGGCGATGCACGCCCCTTCGGGGGACGGATCGCGAACGCGAGGAAACCCGGGCGAGATGGGCCGATCAGGCGCGAGGAGGGGAGCGCGGGAGACGTGAGCGCGCCGGCACCTCGGGGGGCGGGGGGTCGAAGGAGAAGTGGACCCGGTCGGTCTGAGGGGCGACGGCCTCGAAGCGGAGTCGCTCGGGGGAAGAGATCCCCTGGTCGAGGAGGGAGCAGACCGGGCAGGCGTCCGACTCCCCCAGGCGATTCCCGGGGTCGGAATCGTGGTGGGCCTCGTGTTCGCACGGGGCGATCCCATGCAAACCCGGCCCGGCCAGGACCATCGCCCCGGCGAGCCAGATCGAGCAACCCATCAGAATTCGTGAGAGCCTGGAAATCACTCGAACGATTCCGGAGGTGACGCGAGCGAGCGTTCGATGCGCCGGAAGCGGGGCGATCCCGATCGGGCCGCCCGCTCTCGGCTGACTCATTACACGGGCCAGGAGGGGCGTCGTCAAGGGGCTGAACCGGAATTTCGCCGCCCCCGAATCACACAATGGATTACTCGCGCGTGCGATCAAGAGATCTGTCGCAAGGGCGGGATACCGGCCCCGCGGCCGGAGCCCCCCCGGGCGGGCGCGGGGGGTCAGCGGCGGAGCGCGGAGGTGCCGGCACTGGGCAGGGACTGCCGAAGCGAGGCGATGGAGTCGACCATCAGGTCCTGGAGTTCCTCGGGCGAGAGGTTGGCGGCCCGGGAGCCGAGGGAGACGGCCAGGGCGTCTTCGAGGGCGCCGAGGACCGGGTCGGGGAGGCGGAAGGCGGCGGCGAGGGCCGACCGGATGGTCGGGGCGAGCAGGGCCGCGCCGACGGCGGCGGTCGCGCCCAGGAGCGGGAGGTTCGGGTTGCTGTCGCGGTCCTGCTCGGCGACCTGGCGGGCGACCCAGTAGCCGGCGAGGGCCCGGGGGATCAGCAAGGGCAGCCGGCTCCGGCTGGGCACGAGGGGCATCTTGTCGACGACCATCTCGCCGATGGCGGCGAGGGCGAGCAGCTCTCGGTTGCCGGAGCGTCGCGAGGCGGAGACGAGGGCGGGCCCGAGGGCGGCCCGCAGGCCCGAGACGCCCCCGAGGATCAAGGCGCGATGCAGCGTGGATCGGTGAGCGGGACGCATGGAGGTCCTCCAATCGCGAGTAGCGCGGGGGTCAACGAACGGGAGAGGGAACAGAACGAGGAAGGGGATCGGATCGAGCAGTCGATCCAGGAGCCTCACGGCCCGGTCGCCGCGTCGTCGGCCGAGGGGGGCTGGGGATCGAGCGGCACGACGAGGTCATCCGGCGCCCCGGGGCCGGCCGCCCCCATCCCGGGAGTCGGGAGGTCCGGGTCGATCGGCCCGGAGGTCGATTCGGACACGAGGCGGTCCTGCGTGCCGAGGGCGAGGGCGGCCGCGCCCAGCTCCTCGGGGTCGACGAGGCCGTTGCCGTTGGTGTCGAGGATGAAGACCATTTGATGCAGGGTGGACGGGCCCATCATCACCGGGAACTCGGACGGGCGGTGCTCCCGCCGGGCGGGGCCGGGCAAGGTCGATCGGGCCAGGGTCGCGCCGGCGATCATCGCGACGACGATCATGACCAGCATGACGCCGGTCTGCCGGGCCATGACATCCCTGCCCGATCGGCAGAGCCAGCGAGCCAGGCCGGCGCCGACGATGGCGAGCACGAGGCACAGGAGGCCGGCGCCGAAGAGTTCCTCGGTCGAGCGGTCGAGCAGCACCCGGGAGAGCGTTTCAAGCCATGCCTTCATGATGACGCCTTGACGCAAACTGGGGGACATCGTGGTGGGTTCGACAACCGGGCGTCATTGTAGTCCACGAAGTCCCCCGGCGGGTGCTCCGGCCGATCGCGATTCGCAGAGGGATCCCGAACCGGCATCGCGCGACGACCGGTCGGCACCGCGAACCGGGCCGTGACGGGGACGGCTCAATCAATGGCGCAAGGCAGCCGGGAATCCCCCCCCGGCTCGTCAGGGGGCCGGGGCCGGCAAGCGAGGGTCGCGGCCGACGCGGGCGACCGGGCGTGGCGGCGGTCGGCGACTCACTCGGCCTGCTGCTCGGTCTGCCTGCGGAAGAGGCCCAGCCCGAGGCCGAAGACGAGGAAGGCGAGGCCGGTCAGCAGGATCCCGGTGGCGAGATAGGTCCAGCCGGACTGATCGGGGGGGTGCCGATTGAGGAAGACGAGCCAGAGCCCGCTCCAGATGGACAGGAGCGAGCCGACGGTGACGCCGAGCAGGGAGGTGCCGGCCCAGGAGACGTCGGGGTCGTTGGTATCGGTGCGCATCGGATCAACCTCGTCGGGGGAAGCGTGCGGGTTCGCGGACGGGAAAAATCAATCCAGGGCGGGCCGAATCGGGGCCTCGACCGCCTCGCCGGTTCCCCCGGCCCCCGGCGTCGCTCGCGAGCGGATCGCGAACCGGCCGAGGCGGCCGGCCCGGGGCGAGTCGAGTCGTCGCCGGGACTGGCCGCGGATCGGGACGGGGGAGAGAAGAGAGGGGCGGCGGTCGGGATCGGCCCGACGGGTCAGCGGGCGGTCTCGCGGGTCTCGTCGCGGTCGGGTGTGGCGACGGCGACGCGATCGGCGCGGCGGGCGTCCTCGGGCGGCTCGTCCTGGCTGGCCCGGCCGATGAAGCCGGAGAGGAAGCCGATCAGGGTGAGGTCGAGCCCGGAGAGCAGGATGCCGGTGGCGAGGAACGGGAGGGCCTCGCCCTCGGGGGGGTTGCGGTAGAGGTAGACCAGCCAGACCCCACCCCAGATGGCGAGCACGACGCCGACTCCCAGCAACCAGACGGCGATGGAAGCGATCTTGTCTCCGAGGTCATTGGTCGCCCGCTTGATGCGCATGGCATCGTCCTTTTCCAAAGAGGAACCAGACGGGCAACCCGCGCCCGTCACGTTTCATTTGGAAAAGGAGTCGAGGCAATTTGCGTGCCGATTCCCGGGGCGGGCGGTCAATCGGTGGCGATGGTGCCGCCCACGATGTCGTGGACGTGCAGGTTGATCCGGGAGATGACCTGGTCGATGTCCTTCTCGTCGACCCCCATGTCGCGGAGGGTCTCGAGCAGGTGCTGGGAGAACCGGTTGAAGTGGTGGACGGTGATGCCGAGGCCGGAGTGGACGTGGGAGAGGGACAGGCCGGTGTATTGCTGCGGCCCGTCGAGCGCGGCGCCGAGGAACTCGTGCTGCATGCGACGGAGCTTGTCCATCGAGGCCTTGCGGAAGAAGGGGCTGAGGTCGGGGTCTCGGGTGACGCGGCCGTAGAAGTCGTCGATCACCCGGGTCAGGGCTTCCGCGCCGCCGATCCGCTCGTACAGGGTTGGCTCATCGCCCATCGGGGCCGTCTCCGGTCAGGGTCGCTCGCGACACCAAAAAAAAAGGGCCTGGGGAAGGGGAGGGATTGGATCGGCGTTCGGGGATCGATCGGGGGGATTTGGTCCCCGTCCATTCCCGAGTCGTGATCTCCCGAGTTTAGCGCACCGGGGCCGATTCCGCAAACCTATCCAACAATCGGCCCGACGGGGGGTCGCGTCGGGTTGCGATCGCGGGCCCCGGCGGCGGCGAAGGGGGGCGATCCGGGGGAGATTCGAAATTCTCCGGCCCGATCGGGCGGAATCGGAACCGGGCTTGCAAGGATCGACACGGGGGGATCGTTTGATCGATTCCCGAGGACGACGGGTTCGTGCCCCGACGCGACCCGACACCACACCACACCAGACGACACGACGGACACCACACCGAACGGAGAGCGACACCGATGGGACTGTTCACGACCAAGGAACTGAACTCGATGGAAGACCTGCTGTGCGACCAGCTCGGCGACCTGTACGACGCCGAGCAACGCCTGACCAAGGCGCTGCCGAAGATGGCCAAGGCGGCGAGCGACTCGAAGCTCAAGGCGGGGTTCGAGCAGCACCTTAAGGAGACCGAGGGGCAGGTCCGGCGGCTGGAAGAGGCGTTCAAGCTGCTCGGCAAGGACGCGAAGGCCGTCACCTGCAACGCGATCAAGGGCCTGATCTCCGAGGGGGAGGAGGTGATCAACGCCTCGGGCGACCCGGACATCAAGGACGCGGCCCTGATCGCGGCGGCCCAGCGGGTCGAGCATTACGAGATCGCCGGCTACGGCTGCGCCCGCAACTTCGCCCTGCGCAACGGGAGCAAGTCGGTCGCCGCCTTGCTGCAGGAGACCCTCGACGAAGAGAAGGCCACGGATCAGAAATTGACCGAGATGGCAGAATCGTCGATCAATCCCAAGGCAAGCCATTGATGGAGTGACGGATCCGGGGGCGGGTGAGGCGAGAGGGGATGGGGAGGAGGGGTCGCGCGCAGAGACGCAAGGACGCAGAGACGATGAAGAAGTGGGAGGTCGGTCGGGCGATCGCGTCGCGGCCGGCTCCGCGTCTCTGCGTGAAGGTCCTGGACCCTGTCTCCCCGTCTGCCCGTCACCGGAGAAGAAACTCGCCGGGGAATCGGCCTTCGCGCGGGGGCCGATCCCGGGCATGATCGCCGGGTGATAGGGCGGGATCGCCCGGTCGGCGGCCCGCGCTCACAATCGACCCTTGCGACCGATTTCCTCGCCATTCCCCGAAGGTCTCACGGAGCCAAGGCACCATGGACGGTGATCCCTCGACGCGAGGTCAGGAGGACGAACGCCTGAAGCTGGTGGCGTTCGAGCGGTATGGGCCGGTCGAGCTGGCCCTGTTCCCGGCGCCCCCCAGGAGGCGATGGATGGACGAATCGGCCGGCCGGTTCGCCTATCGCTGCCTGCCGCTCGTGATGGCCAATCAGGCGGGCTGGCTGGTGCGGAACCCGATCACCTTCAGCCTGATGTGGAACGGCGGGCCGGCGGCGACCGACATCCAGATCCTCGTCCCGCCGGGTCAGCACGGGTTCTCGACCGCGTTCGGGCCGGAGTCGGTCGTCGAGAGCCACTTCGGCGAGGGGGTGGTCACGTTCCAGTTGCCGTACCTCTTCCGCACGAGCGCCGGGTACAACCTCTGGGTCAAGGGGCCGGCGAATATCATCAAGGACGGCATCCAGGCGCTCGAAGGGCTGGTGGAGACCGACTGGACGCCCGCCCCGTTCACGATGAACTGGAAGCTGACGCGGCCGTATGAGACGGTGAACTTCCACGAGGGGGAGCCGCTCTGCCAGCTCGTGCCGTATCCGAGGGGCCTGATCGAGCGGTTCGACCCGGAGGTCCGCGACCTGGCCGAGGAGCCGGGGCTGGCCTCGAGTTACTTCGACTGGCACGCGAAGCGGGGGGCGTTCCTGGTCGACCGCGGCGTGCCGGGGAGCGAGGCGAACCGCCGCGACTGGCAGAAGGATTACTACCGCGGCCAGTTCCCGGCCGGCGACCGGGCCGAGGAGCACCAGACCGCGCTGGGCACCCGGGAGTTCATCCGGCACGAGGGGAGCAGCCCCGGATCGGTTGCGAATGGGCCGCACGCGAGGCCGGACGCGCCGACGATCCCCGGGGGATGCCCGATGGGTCGCGGGGCCGCGAAGCCGCCCGGATCCGCCCCCCCGGCCGATCCGCCCTCGACCGGGGACGGCGAGTGATCCGGGGAGCATCGGGGTGCGAAGCCGAGGGGTCGGGTCAACCGATCCCGAGGAACCGCCGGATGTGGCGGAGGACCGTCTCGCGCTCGACGTCGACGGCGAGAAGGTGGTCGGAGCGATCGAGCCAGACGAGGTGGCGGTCGGCGGCGGGGGTGCCGAGGTGATGGTCGAGCCATTGCGCGCCGACCGGGTCGACGATGGCGTCGCGGCGCGACTGGACGATGAGGGTCGGGGCGGTGATCCGGGGGACCTCGTCGCGGACGATCCGGATGAGGGCGACGGCGCTCCGGGCGGCGTCGAGGTTGAAGGTCCGGAAGGGGATGAGCCGCTCGACCTCCTTGCGGAGGAGGCGGTCGGAGACGGCCGAAGGCCGGCGGGGGAGCCTTCGGAACGCCCGGCCGATCGTGCCGAGATACACCTCGGGCCGGACGCCGTAGTACCAGCGGTGGCGGATCGCCAGGAAGGGGGCCATCAGGGCCAGGCGATCGACCGGGGCCGAGGCGGCCAGGTGCAGGGCGAGGGTCCCGCCGGTCGAGAAGCCGATGACGGCCACCGAGCCGTGGCGATGCTGGAGTCGGTCGAAGCTCGACCGGATCACCCCGAACCACTCGGGCCAGGTCGACCGGGGCATGTGCGGGCCGGGCCCCTCGTGCCCGGGGTAGATGGGGGCCTCGAAGGGCATCCCGGCCGAGGAGAGGGCGTCGAGCAGGGGAGCGAACTCGTGGCGACCGCCCCCGAGCCCGTGCAGGACGAGGCAGGCGCCGGGGGGATCAGCAGGGCGGGCGTTCGGTTCGGGAGTCATGGTGCCCCCGATGATACCAAATGGCCGAGATCAGGCGGCGCGGCCTTCGCGCGATCGCCAGCGGTCGAGGAAGCGTCGGTAGTCCTCGGGGGTGTCGATGCCGGCGGTCGCGGCCGGGACGATGCCGACGCCGATCGACTCGCCGAGTTCGAGGACGCGGAGCTGCTCCAGGCGTTCGGCCTGTTCGAGCGAGGACGGCGGAAGCTGAGAGAGCTTCAGCAGGAAGTCGCGTCGGTAGGCATACAACCCCAGGTGCAGATAGGCCAGGGGGGTGACGCCCGGGTCGGGCTCGCCGTCTCGGTGGCAGGGGATCGGTCGGCGCGAGAAATAAAGAGCGCGGCCGTCGGCGGCGAGGACGACCTTGACGCAGGCGGGGTCGTGGTAGGTCTCGCGGTCGCGGATCGGGGTGCAGAGGGTCGCCATCGGCAGCGCGGGGGACCGGTCGAGCAGGTCGACGACGCGGTCGAGGGCGTCGGGCTCGATCTCGGGCTCGTCCCCCTGGAGGTTGACGATGATCCGGGCGTTCGGGAGCTGGGCAGCGACCTCGGCCACGCGGTCGGTGCCGCTCGGGTGGTCGTCCCGGGTGAGGACGGCCTCGCCGCCGAAGCGCTGGACGGTGTCGAGGATGCGGGCGTCGTCGGTCGCGACGATCACGCGGTCGATGCGGCGGGCCCGGGCGGCGGCCTCGACGACGTGCTGGATCAGGGGGCGGCCGGTCTCGGCCAGCAGGGGCTTGCCGGGCAGCCGGCTCGACGCGAACCGGGCGGGCACGATCGCCACCACCGATCCGGCCCCGGGAATCGTCGTCACGCGATCCGGTCGGGAAACGTCGCGCGCCATCGCGTCACCTCGCCTGTTCCGTGGCCGACGGGCTGGTCCGCGCCGATCGAAGGGGGGCGGCACGGGGTGGGGATCCTTCCCCGACGTCGCGGGGAGCGTATCGCGGAGGGGCCGGGGTCGTCAAGGCCGGCCCGCGCCTTCGGCCCGCTCGGGCCAGGTCTTGAGGCGAAGGCGGCGCGATCGGCCGCCCCGGGCCGGCCCCGATCCGGAGGATCCGGGGGACCGGGTCGGCGGTCGATCGGGCGGGCGAAGGGGTGCGGGTTGTGCGGGATTGAACATCCACCGACCTGTTTACAATCCGGGGTTGGCCAATCTTTCAATCGGGTGCAAGACGATACCTAAGCCTGGAGGGGCGAAGGGCGGGCCGAGGGGCGTCGGTCGGCCTGGGAGGGGTGGCGGTTCTCGGGGGCGGAGCGGCTTGCGGGGCGGTATCTGGCGTGCGGGGTGTGCGGGGAGAGGCGGTCGGATCGGTCGGGACGAGGGGCGTCGTCACGAATTTCTTCTGAGGATGAAGGCCGACGACGAGGTCGGCCGATCGGTAGGAGCAGCGAGGGATCGTCGGGCGTCGGACCCGAGGCAGCAGTGCCCGGTTCATGCTCATGACGACACGCGTTTTCCCCCCGTGACCCCGTCACGGGGCGGAGAGGGCGAGGGCAAGGCTCAGGACGGGCCGGGCTTCCCCGCGACCTTCGGATCGGTCGATCCGGTCGCGCCGCTGGACGCGAGACAATCGCCATCGACCGCCGTGCCTGGTTGGCCCGCCACGCCGTTTCGGCGTCTCGTAACGCGGGCCGGGTCGGCACGGCCATGCTCCTCAAGAGTCTCGCCGATCAGACCGGAATGGACGGAAACGCGGCCCCTTCTCGCGTTGACCGCCGCCCTGGGCCCGCCGACCACGCAAACGCCCCGCGTGATCGCCGCGGAGGGCGTCGGGATTGATGCCGTCTCGCTCTGCCTGGTCGGTCCGTCGCGGCCGTCCGAGAGTTTCGATACATGACTGGCAACCGCTCCCGCCGGAACCTTCGCCCGGGCATCGAGGCCGTCGAGGCCCGATGCCTGCTCAGCGTGGCGAACCCGATCAACGGCCTCGAACCGATCCCCGCGAAGACCGCCGCGGCCCCCGAATCGTCCCCGGCCAAGGTCACCTCGCACGACGCGATCATCGGCGCCTCGGCCGCCCGAGCCCTGTACGGAGTGACCGGCGCGGGGCTGACCGCGGCGGTGATCGACACGGGGGTCGACTACGATCACCGCGCCTTCGGCGGCGGGTTCGGCTCGGGCAAGGTGGTGGTGGCCGGTCACGACTTCGGAGAGGGGGATGCCGACCCGAGGGAATCGAGCGGCTCGCACGGGACGGCGGTGGCGGGGATCATCGCCTCGCGTGATCCGTCGGCCCCCGGCGTGGCACCCGGGGCGGACATCGCGGCCCTCCGCGTCTTCGACGACAGCGGCAAGGGGAGCTTCGACGGCATCGCCGACTCGCTCCAGTGGGTGATCGACCACCACAAGGAGCACAACATCACGGTCGTGAACCTGTCGATCTCCGACGGCAAGAACTACCTGTCGGCGCCGACGCTGTTCGCCAGCCCGGTCGTCAAGCGGATCATGGGCCTGATCGACCAGCTCGAGCAGCTCCGCATCCCGGTCGTCACGGCGGCGGGCAACAGCTACTCGGGCCAGCAGGGGATGGGCTTCACGGCGATCGTCGAGAACACGATCAGCGTGACCGGCAGCGACGGGACGAGTCGACTGGCCCCCGACGCCCAGCGCCTGGGGCGGGAGGCGGGCGGCAAGTTCGCGACCGACCTGGCCGCGCCCGGCCGAGACGTGACGGGCCCCTGGAACGGCGGATTCGCGCCGCTGGACGGGACGAGCTTCGCGGCCCCGCTGGTCACCGGGTCGGTCCTGCTCTTGCAGGAACTGCACCTGTCGCGGTTCGGGACGCTGCCGACGGTCGACCAGATCGAGACGTGGCTCCGCGAGTCGGCCCAGGCGATGCGGGACCCGTCGACCGGGTTCACGATCGGTCGGCTCGACGTGGCCGCCGCCGCGGCCCGGGTGCCCTCGCCGTCGGTATCGAAGCCGAACCCTGGCAACACGCCCCGGCCGCCGGTCCAGAACGACCCGCCGCCCGCTCCCGCGACGCCGAAGCCATCGCCCCCCAAGCCGACGACGCCGAAACCGACGCCCCCGGGGAACACGACCGACCGCCCTTCCACGCCGGCGGCGGAGCCGCCGGCCCAGTCAGGAGGCTCCGACACCCCGATCGACGGCTCGCCCTCGGCCAAACCCCCGACCACGCAAACGCCCGGCAACGGCTCGGGATCCCCCTCGGGCAACGGGGGATCCCCCTCGGAGCCGCCGACGACTCCCATCCCCCCTCCTCCCTCCGGGGCCCCGGCCGACCCGGCCCCGACGCCGCCGCAGGCCCCGGCGCCGCCGTCGGAGGTGCCCGGCATCCCACCGGCGTCCTCGCCCTCCTTGCCCGCCGCGCCGCCGTCCGCCCCGGCAGATCGGCCTGAGGTGCCCTCGGACATCCTGGACGAGGTGCTCGACGACCTGGGCGGATCGGGGGCCGATGAGGGCCAGGACGAGGAGGAAAGCCCGGTCGTGGTCGGGCCGAATCGCCCGATCGTGATGAGCGAGGCGGCGCAGCGGCTGGCGGCCCTGTTCGGTTCGGGGTCGGGGTCGGGCACGCTGGGGGTCCGGGCCTGGAACGTGTCGCGGCCGGAGTTGCCGCCGGCCTGGAGCCGGGCGCAGATCCTGCGATCGCAGCGGGCGACTGCCCGGGCGCAGCGGCTCGAGGCGCTCCGGCCGACTCAGGTGATGGCTCAGGAGTCGGCGAAGCGGCCGCTGACGATTCGGCCGTCGTCGGTTTGAGTCGGCCGGCCGCGCCGGTTAGAATCCAGGGCGTTCATGACCACGAGGGGCCTGTGCCCGAGCCAGCACGAGGGTTGGCCGGGCAAAGGGCCTTCGTGTGTTTCGTGCTCGTGGCTGCGGAGGATGTGGGCGGGGTCGATTGGCCGATTGGCCGGTCGGGGTTCGGTGTGAGTGGCGATCGCGTCCGATTCGCCGGTCGCCACCCGCCCCTCGGCGACGAGGGAAGTGGGACTGGCCAGGCCGGGAGACGAGACGCAAGGCCCGAGGCGACGGACCAAGCCCCCCTCACCCGGCCTTCGGCCACCCTCTCCCCCAACGGGGGCGAGGGTTGAATTGGCCTCTCTCCCCGCGAGCGGGGAGAGGGCCGGGGTGAGGGGTCCCCGGCCGGCTCGCAAGGCGTTCGAATCCGCCGCCCCCTCACCCGGCCTGCGGCCCCCCGCTCCCCCGAACACGGGGGTGAGGGATGATGGTGGCTCGGCCGACCCTCGCCCGCGAGGGCGGGGGAGCCGCTGAGGAGGCTTCGGAACGGCCAGGCGGACGGCCGCCCCGGCCAGGGGCATCGACATCCACCTCAATTTGCATCACTTTGAGAACGAGGATCACCCGTGGAACATCGCACCGCATTGGTGACCGGGGCCGGGAGCGGCATGGGGCAGGCGATCGCCGAGGACTTGGCGAGGGCCGGGCTCCGGGTCGCCCTCGTCGGCCGCGACCGGGCGAAGCTGGAGGCCGTGCAGGCCGGGTTGGGAGAGGCGGGGGCGGCCTGCCGGGTCGAGTCGTGCGACGTGGCCGATCGATCGGCGGTGGCGGGGATGGTCGAGCGGGTGCTCGACGACTTCGGCAGCATCGACATCCTCGTCTGCAACGCCGGGATCAATATCCCGAACCGATCGCTGGAAGTGCTCGACCCGGCCGACTGGGACCGCCTGATCGCCACCAATTTGACCGGGGCGTATAACCTCGTGCATTTCGCCTTGCCGTCGATGCGGAGGCATCGGCGCGGGCTGGTCGTGCAGATCTGCTCGATCTCGGGGATCCGGGCGAGCGTGCTCGGGGGGACGGCCTACTCGGCCTCGAAGTTCGGGCAGAATGCGCTGGCCTGGTGCATCGGCCAGGAGGAAGGGAAGTACGGGATCCGATCGACGGCGATCCACCCGGGGGAGGTCGAGACGCCGATCCTCGACCGCCGGCCGGTGCCGGTGGGGGCCGAACGCCGCGCCGAGATCCTGCAGCCCGAGGACGTGGCGAAGGCCGTCCGATTCCTGGCCGAGCTGCCGCCGCGGGCCCACGTGCCGGAGCTGGTCATCAAGCCGACGGTGGACCAGTTTGCCTGAGCGCATGTCGTTATGACTCGTTGACGATCGGCGTGGGTGAACTAGGGTGATTGTATCATGCTCGCCCCCGGGCCGCGGTGCCCCTGGATTCCGAGGCCGGGGAACGGCCCGGGCGGCGAGACTCGCCCCGGAGACTCACGGTGAATTGTTTTCGATGCACGCCCGCCCGCACCTCGCTTCCCGAGCAGTCGCGGCTCTATCTCGTTCCCCCGAATGGACATGCAATCGCTCGGATTGCGGCCGGAGTGGCTCGGATCGGCCGGCCGGTCGACTCGGGAGTGGAAGGAGTGGTGGCGGTCCGGATTGATCGGGATCGGGTGGAACCCTGCGCCGAGCTTCTGGCCGGGCTGCTGACGCCTGCCGAACAGGAGGACTGCCGGTCGTTGCTCGTCGAGGAGGGGACCGAGCCGAGCCTGGCCGACCTGCTGCGGATGGAGTCGCTCTCGCGATGGATTGCTCAGATTCGATCGCGGTATGTCATGGAGTTGATCGAGGACGGTCTGCTCTTCCACTTCCAGCCGATCGTGTACAGCCGGGCCCCGGAATCGGTGTTCGCGTTCGAGTGCCTGGCCCGGGGGCAGCGGGCCGACGGCAGCCTGATCCCGCCGAAGACGATCTACCGGGATGCCCAGGCGGCGGGCCTGCTCTTCCCGCTCGACCGGGCGGCGCGGCTGGCGGCGATCAGGCAGGCGGTGCAGCACTGCCTGACCGGCCGGCTGTTCATCAACTTCAATCCGTCGTCGATCTACGACCCGGCCACCTGCCTGCGGTCGACCGTCGAGGCGATCATCGAGGCCGGCCTGCCGCCGGGCCGGGTGACGTTCGAGATCGTCGAGAGCGAGCGGGCCGACCCGAATCACCTGGCGTCGATCGTCCGATACTACCGATCGGCCGGCTTCCGCGTGGCGCTCGACGACCTGGGGGCCGGGTACAGCTCGCTGAACCTCCTGCACGCCCTGAAGCCGGATTACGTGAAGCTGGACCGCGAGCTGACGACGGGCGTCGATCTCGACCCGTACAAGGCGTGCATCGCCGCCCCCCTGCTGAGCATGGCCCGCGACCTGGGCATCGAGACGGTGGCCGAGGGGGTCGAGACGCCGGGGGAGCTGGCCTGGCTGCAGGAGCACGACGTCGATTACGTGCAGGGGTTCCTGCTCTGCCGGCCCGGCCTGCCCCCGTTCGAGATCGAGGACCCGGCCTCGGGCGATCGGGGCGGGTTCGAAACGCCGGGGGCGCCGCTGACGCTTCGCGTGGCGGAGTAGCACAGGAGAGACGGCACCCTACTCCCGCTTCCAGATTGAATCGGTGGGTTCACGTTTTTCCCGTGGGTGCCCCGGGTCCCGCGCAGCGGACCCCGGGCCGGGGGCGGCAGGCCGAAGCGGCTCCGCCCGGGGTCCGCTGCGCGGAACCCGGGGCACCCGAAGCTTTGCCCGGGCACCCGATCTGCGCTCTCAGTAATTCCGCAGGAATCACGTCCTCGGCCCTTTCCCAACAGAGAAAAACCCTCCGGAGTGGGGAAAGCCTATCCCTGCATCTGCCCGGCCTCGATGCCCCCGGAGGCGAACTGGTTGAACTCGACGTACTGGAGGTGGCGGTAGAGCTTGCTGGTGGCCTGCAGTTCCTTGGCGGTGCCGAGGGCCTCGATCCGGCCGTTGTGCAGGACGACCACGCGGTCGCAGGCGCGGAGGGTCGAGAGGCGATGGGCGAGGAAGACGACCGTGCGGCCTCGGCAGAGCCGGGCGATGGCGTCGTCGATGAGCGGTTTGATCGAGTCTTCGATCGGGAAGGTCGGCTCCTCGATGATGAGGATCGAGGGGTCGAACAGCCAGGCGCGGGCCAGGGCGATCCGGTATTGCTCGTCGATCCGGAGGTAGTGGCCCATCGGCCCGACGAAGGTGTCGTACCCCTCGGGGAGGTCCTGGATGATGTGGTGGGCGTGCGACTGCTTGGCGGCCTCGATCAGCCGGGGGAGGTCGTAGCTCGGGTCGCCGAGGCCGATGTTGAAGGCGACCGTGTCGCTGAAGATCAGGTCGGACTGGAAGACGGTGGCGACCTGGGCGCGGAGCGATTCGAGCGTGACCTCGCGGAGGTCGAGCCCGTCCATGCGGACCCGGCCGGATCGGGGGTCGAGCAGGCGGGGGAGGAGGCAGACGAGGGCCTGCTTGCTGTCCTCGTCGCGGCCCATGATGCCGGTCTTGGAGCCGGCGGGCAGTTCGAGCGAGACCCCTTCGAGCAGCCGGCGGCCGGTCGGCCCTTCGACGGTGACGTTCTCCAGGACGATCCGCTCGCGGACCGGGGAGAGGAACTTGGCGTTCGGGACCTGGAGGATCTCGGGCCGGCGGTCGAGGAACGAGACGACCGACGAGGCCGACCGGGCCGCCCGGCGGCGGTCGAGGTTCATCTGGTTGATGCTGGTGACGCATCGGACCATCAGGGCGAGCGTCGCCAGGAGGAGGACGGCCGCGGGGAGCTCCAGCTGCCCGGCGATCAGCAGGAAGCCGATCATCCCCAGGGCCAGGGCGCCGGAGATGCCGAGCAGGATGGTCGTGCCCGGCCCGAAGTCGCGGTCGAACCGGAGGCGGGTGGCGTCGGCCTCGCGGTGGTCATCCAGGTGGGCGTCGAAGCGGCGGTTGTCGACCGACTCGATGCTGAAGACGCGGACGGTCCGGATCTGGCCGAGGTCTTCCTGCAGGAGGCTCAGCTTCATCGCGGCGTTGCGATCGGCGGTCTCCGACGCCTCGGCGTTGCGTCGCATCATCGACGAGACGAGGAAGGCGAGCAGGGTGGCGAGGATGATCAGGAAGAGGGTCAGCCAGCCCCCGAGGACGAGGCCCAGGGCGGTCAGGCCGATGAGGGTGACGGGCAGCCGCCAGCGCTGATCGAGCCCGGCGCGGAAGCCGTCGCGGAGGTCGTCGACGTGCTGCGAGAAGAGTTCGAGGGTCGGCCCCATGCCCTCGGTCGGCAGCGACGACTGGCCGAAGCGGTACATCTGCCGGTGGATCTGGCGGCGGATGCCGGACGCGAACCGGGCCGAGAGGCGGGCGAGGGCCCAGCGTCGGGCCGTGTCGAGGACCGTCATCAGGACGAGCAGGCCGAGTCCGACGGCGAGGATCAGGGCGAGCATCCCCTGGGCCGCGATCTTCCGGGCCTGGAGGACCGGCTCGGGAAGCTCGGCGGAGAGGGCATCGGCACCCGCATCCGCCTCGGCCTCGGTCGGAGGGGTCAGGGGGATGCGCGCGAGCGGAAGATTCTGCGCCCCCCGGAAGGTCGCGACCGCCTCCGAGGGGTCGACCGTCATGACCGCCAGGGCCAGGCCGACGACGAAGAGCAGGGCCAGGAGCAGGATCGCCTGGACGATCCCGGCCGCGTGGATGATCCCGCGGCGGGATCCGTCGATTCGAGCGACCTCTCGGAGGCGGTGATAATCACCCCAGTTCATGGCAATCGGACCCCTCGCCCGGGGCGCGGCGACGTCGCCCCGGGATCGTTCACCGGTCCGGGGAAGCCCGCGGTCCGGGCTGCCCTGGCCGGGTGTGCGGGGCGGGCGTCACGCCACGTCGCGGGTCTCAAACAGCAGGAACGCGAACAGCAGCGCCGCTCCACTATACAACACGCAGTAGAACAAGGCCGGGAGGACGTAGCCGACCCAGGGGATGATCACGCCGGTCGAGATGGCCGGGCCGGCATTGAAGAATTCGAGGAAGGGCAGGGCCCACTGGAACAATCGGGCCATGAACTTGACCAGCTCGTTGGCCTGGATGGCGTCGGCCTGGCGGACGAGGACCTCGGTCATGCGGCCGAGGAAGAAGATCGAGATGCAGACGACCAGGTTGACGAGCATCGGCAATCGGGTCGAGATGGCCACGCTGATCGCGGTGATGATCGTCACCTCGAAGAAGCCGAGCACCAGGCCGGGCATGACCTGCAGGACCTGCTTGGCCCGGACGGCCGAATCGACCGTGCCGCCGGCCCCCTCGCGGAGGTCGTAGACGTACTTGTACCAGACCCCCCCGGCGAACAGGGCGCCGAGGATCAGGAACAGGGCCAGCACGGCGAGCTGAATCCCGAGATACTTCCCGAGGATGAACTGCCGGCGGTTGACCGGCTTCGAGAGCAGGGTTACGGCCGTCTTGCCCTCGATCTCCTCGGCCACGGCCGAGCTGGAGGTCAGCAGGGCCAGCAAGAGGGCGAAGAAGGTGATCGCGGTCAGGCCGGTATCCTTGTACATCTTGATGTCCTCGCCGAACGTGAAGTACGGCAGGAACACCGAGGTGACGAGGATCATCGAGGCGAAGGCCAGCAACACGATGAAGGCCGGCTGGCGGATCGCCTGGGTGGCGGTCGCCCGCGCGATGGTCAACGTCTTCATGGGAGGGGGCTCGGCTCGCGTCGTGTGAGTGATGAACGAATGAGGACCGTGGACAGATGCCGGATGAACGGTGGCGGATCCGCATCATCGAGGCCCCGATCGCGCACCCTGATCGGGCACGAATCGGGTCCGTTTCAGTATGCTACGCGGAAGTCGGGGAAAGGTTCGCCGGGCGGCAGGATTTCGATGCGCTCGTCCCGGAGGAAGCGCTCCATCGCGGCCCGGATCGCCGCAAGGAACGCCTCGACCTCGGGTTCCGGCCCTTCGGCGATCAGCTCGACCCGCCCGTCGTCGAGGTTGCGCACCGTGCCGGCGACGGCATGGGCGGCCGCAATCCGGCAGGTGGTGGCCCGGAAGCCGACCCCCTGCACGCGGCCCTCGTAGAAGACTCGGCGACGGATCATGGATCGTCGATCCCAAAACCAACCTTGCCACGGCTCAAATCGGCCCGATTCGGGTCAATCGCCTGATTCACCAGATTAACACGCTCCCCGGCGGAAGGCGACACGCGAGACCTTCCAAATTCCGGGGCCGGTTCGTGTCTCCCCCAGGGACGTGATGAAGGCCCGGCCGACACCTCACGGTCGGTTTGTCAGGCGGCCTGACCCGGCAAGGTGGTCAATCACCGCGTCGCGATGCTCCAGGAGGTGGACGGGTGGCAGGTCGGATCACGGCGCGATTCCCAGTCCCGAGCTTCGTGACGCGCAATGATCCGAAGTGATGCCACATGAAGTTTTCTTCAGAAGATCCGATTTCTTCGTTGCATCCCGAATCAAGAAACCTCAGGGTGATTGCAAGGCAGATCTTTGCGATAAAGGGGGGGACCGCCTTTCGTCTCTCCAGCCTCCGAGGCTGACACGTTCCCGACCTGCACGATCGACGACGATTCCACCGATTGCAACCCGTGATCCGGTCTTGTCCACACCTTGCAGGGCACGTATCCGATGCTTGCACCACTTCTCGCCCCTCTGGTCGGGACGCTTATCGCCCTCGGTAGTGACACCGGCGTGACCGTCGACGCGATCCGGACGGCCTACGAGGCGAACCGGGAGGCCCTGGCGTACGGGTCGATCCGGTTCCAATACATCCGGGGGCGGTCATCAAGCATTGAGCAGGCGGTCGCGGGTCGGGGGGAAAATCCGATTGCCACGGAGGGTTCCCATGTCTTCGACCTGCCGCACGGACGCACAGAGCGAATCAATACGCTTGAGCAGATGGCCACCCACCGGCGTCAGGTCTCTGAGACGAGTTTCGCCACGTCCCTCGACCCGGCGCGGGCGTTGACCGACGGGGAGCGATCGCTCGTGCATCGGATTAACGTGGCCCCGGACGGAACGGGGCTCCTCCACGGCGTGTCGATTACCCCGGGGCCTGAGCAATTCTATGGACGAGTCGTGACCCCGCTGCGGCTCGGCGCGGATCGACCGACGCACCTTGACCTGGGCTATTACATCGATCTCGCCGCGGACGAGGCGACGGGATTCTCGCTGACCGGGGTCGAGGAGGACACGCTCGACGGCGTGCCCGTCGTCAGGGTCCGCTTCGCGTCGGGAGACTGGAGCTACACGTTCTGGATCGATCTCCGGCGCGGGGCGATCCCCCTGCGATTCCTCTCTCGCAACGAAGAAACGGGGGAGACGACCGCGCAGGTCAACGAGGACCTGCGGCTCGTGGCCGAGAAGGCGTGGTTCCCGTTCCGCTCCATCTTCCACATGTCGGTCCCGCGGCTCTACAAGGAGACGGTCGTGCTCGACGCCGATTTCGAGACGCGTCCCGATCCGTCGAGCTTCCGCCTGACGTTCGACGAGCCGACGCCGGTCCAGGACCTGGAGGCGAGGGCCGATTACCCGCCGCGAGAGACCTGGGACCTGCGCGACCTGCCCGCGCGGGGCCGCCCCTTCGTGATGGCCCCCGACTCCGGCCCGCCGCCGCCCGAGATGCCCGGCGAGCTGGACCCGCCCCGCCGCTGGCCCTGGTTGCTCGGGGCGCTGGCGGCCGCTCTGGTCGCGGGGCTCGGCTGGTTCTCGATCCGCCACCGCTGACGAGGGGAGGAGCGCGATGAGGGGGAGAAACGGAGGGGCGTCCCCGGTACGGCCGGCGTTCACCCTGATCGAATTGCTGGCCGTGATCCTCGTCATCGGCCTGCTGACGGCCATCGTCGTGCCGGCGGTACAAGGGAGCCGCGAGGCGGCCCGGCGGCTCCAGTGCATGAATCACCTGAAGCAGATCGGCCTGGCGCTGAACCACTATGGCTCGCTCCACGGCTACTACCCGGGCTACCTGACCCCGACCTATCGCAGGGCACACGGCGTCGTGTCGGCCCATGCTTACAGCCCGTTGGCCCGGCTCCTGGCGCAACTGGATCAGGTCCCGCTCTACGACGCGGCGAACTTCGAGCACGAGACGCGGTTGCCGGTCGCCGAGTGGGCGAATCGGACGGTGATGACGACGACGGTCGAGGTCTTCCTCTGCCCCTCCGACGCTCAACCCCGCGTGCCGGGCTTCGGGAGGGTTAATTATCGGTTCAACGTCGGCCCGACGCCGCTCAGCGCGGGGGGGCCCCCGTTCCCGTTCTCCCAGTCAGGACCCTTCACCGCGCATCGGTTCCGGAGGCCGGCCGAGTTCCGCGACGGCCTGTCGAACACGATCGGCGTCTCCGAACGCGTCCAGGGGGACTGGACCCGCGACGTCTTCGACCCGAGCGGCGATTACCACCTGCGGACCGGCTTCCGCGAGGTGACCGACCCCGACGGGGCGGCGCGGCTCTGCGCGTCGCTGGGGCGGGGGATCGTGCCGGCGGAGTCGCGGTCGGGCGAGAGTTGGTTCCTCTCGGGCTATCACTGCACGAATTACAACCATTGCCAGGCCCCGAACGCGAGCGACCCCGACTGCGCGTTCGGGGGCGAATCGTACCGCAGCACCCTGCTCTGGGACCGGGTAAGGCGCTGGGGGGTCTTCACGGCGAGGAGCCGGCATCGAGGCGGGGTCAATGCCCTCTCGATGGACGGGAGCGTCAGCTTCGTGAGCAACGGGATCGCGCTGCCGGTCTGGCGGGCGAAGGCGACGTGCTCCGGGGGAGAGGTCGGCGAGCAGCCGTAACGGGCGACCGCGACCTGCCATTGGCGATGGGAGCGGCTCTGGGTGCGTCTTCGATGACTCGACGGCACCCTACGAAGGGTGGCATGAAACGCAGAGAGGGCCGTGCGCCCCCGGGCCGGGCTCGCGTCGAGGGCGATCCGGCGCGGAGGGCACGGCCCTCTCGCAAGCATTCGGTCGGCGGGAATCAGGACGGGGGTGCCCTTCGGATCCCGCCGACGCGATGTCTTGAAGGTTCAACGGCTTCGATCAGAGGCCGTTGAATTCGAGCGACTCGATGCGGGCACCGGCGGCGGGGACGGTCAGCTCGACCGAGCGGAGCGGGCTGATGCCGACGGCCTCGAACGGGACGAAGGCGCCGCCCTCGGGGGAGGCGTCGACGATCAGCGAGGCGACGGTCAGCGGCAGGCCGTTCTCGACCCGGATCGTGGTGCCGCCGTTGGTCGAGCCGACGCGGCGGACCTTGACGAAATGGTTGGCGACGGCCCGGTCGACGGCCGAGACGAGGATCGCGCCGTCGAGCGAGGTCGAGGGGACGTCGATCGCCAGCTTGGTCGAGCCGCCGTGGACCCACTCCTGATCGCGAGCGACGCCGTGCACGGCCACCCGGCCGGTCGTCTGGCTGTCGGACGAGGCGACCAGGGTGACGACCAAGGACAGGGCCGGGCCGGCCGCGGCCGGGGTCTCGCTGCCCCGGACGACCTGGACGGGCAGGCCGAAGAGGGTCGCGCCGTCGAGCGAGTCGGCCAGGCGGTCGGCGTGCTCGGCCAGGTCGCCTTCGCCCTGGACCCGGACGAAGACGCGATTGGCGGTCAGGTAGGCCGGGTCGACGAGGTCGCCGGCGGTCGAGGCGTCGAGGGCCTCGAGGAAGCGGTCGGCCAGGGCGAGTTCCCACTTGTTGGCCAGCTTCGGCGCGAGGCGGGCGACCTGGGGGACCGAGAGGCCGTTGCAGGCGTGCCACATGACGACCTGGGCCACCCGGCGGCCGGTGCCGAGGGTCGCCAGGGACCGCAGGGCCTTCTGCACGCGGGGATCCGGGGTGTACTCGGCCACGTCCATCAGCTCGAAGCGGTTCGAGGGCTTCGGGTCGGGCAGGCCGTAGTTGAGGCAGACCGCCGGCAGGGTGACGGCGACGTCCTGGCCGGCCGGGACCGTGACCGCGTCGACGGCCGAGGAGCCGGAGACGGCGATCGAGCGGAAGCCGGGCAGGTTGGCCGGGGCCAGCGAATCGAAGCGACCGAAGGCCTCGGGCTGGTTGGTCGGCGTGCCGAGGCCCATGCTCTGGAACTGTCCGGAGGCCGCCGAGGCGACCAGGCCGGGGGGCAGGACCACGTGGAGCCGCTGGTTGGAGGTGTTGCGGAGCCGGAGCTCGACGCGGTCGTTGCCGGCGCCCCGGGCCTCGACCTCGAGGGCCCCGGTGCGCTGGGCGCGGAGGATGTCGACGGTCTCGCCCAGCAGGGAGGCGCCGGGCAGGGGCTCGGTCGGCTCCTGGGCCCGGAGCATCGGGCCGGCCATCGCGAAGAGCAGGCCCGCGGCCGCCCCGGCCCGGACCAGGTCACGCAGTCGCCAGTACATGAATACCACCTCTCGGAGGGGAGCGGGCCGCCCGGCCATTCGCGGAAGCGAGCCGGTCGAGCCCGGATCGTTCCAAAAGGGCGTGCGGTGGGGTGATGTGGACCAGTAAACGGGGGCTTCGGCCACCTTCCGGCGGCGCCGGTCCCACCGGCGCAGAAGCCCCATCCTCATCCCAAGGGACGCCCCGCGCCCCCTGGAGATTCAATCCGCTTGTGTCATCTTCCCATCGGCAGCCGGGGGGCCCGGGCTTTCCCCAAATCCCCGAGTTGCCCGGGAAGGGGTGGCCTGGGCGTTCCGGAGGTCGGGGGAAAGAGGACGATTGACCGGGGGCGGCGTGCTCATTAACATTTGGATCGCTCACCGGTTAGGGTGAGTCCCATCGATTCGGAATCGAGCCCGAGCCGCTCCGGGATCTTCTCTCCCAAAGGGATCGGGTGCGTCGCATCGGCTCCAGGGATGTTGAGCAGGGAGACGCCATGAGTCTGGGCGAAGGAGGGGGCGAGGGCGGCCTGGGGTTCGAGACCCTGGAAGGCTACTCGTGGCCGACAATCACGCAATTCTCCGTCTTCCTGGAGAATCGCGTCGGGCAACTGCTGGAACTGGTCCGGTCGTTCACCGGCACGAAGGTCCGGATCGCCGGGCTCTCGATCGCCGACTCGGCCGATTGCTGCATCGTGCGGATCATGCTCAGCCACAGCGAGCAGGGGCGGGAGATCCTCCAGAAGTCGGAGCTGCCGTTCGCCGAGAATGAGCTGCTCGTGGCCGAGCTGACCGCCGGCTCGCGGACGCTCGGCGACATCTGCACCGCCTTGCTCCAGGGGGAGGTGAATATCCACTACGCCTACCCGTTGATCGTCCACCCGCACGGCCGGGCCGCCGTGGCCATGCACATCGACAACGTCGAGCTGGCCGGGCAAATCCTCCGCGACACCGGGTTCGAGGTGATCTGCGAGGCCGACTTGCGGACCTGACCCGGCGTGGGGTTCACGGCCGAGACGTCGGAGGGGGCCCCGCCTCCCGATCCTCCGACGCATGATGTGGATCTCCCGATGGCGGGGCGGAGCCCCTGCGACGGGGACGGCGTCGCGGGTCGGGGCGAACTTCCATGAAAAACGCCCCCGCGGACGCGAGGAAACCCGCGACCGGGGGGCGGAATCGGCCTCTGAGGGGCTCGAACCCGATCGGCGGGTCGAGGGCGAGTTCGGCTGGCTCCGAACAGGTCGTCGGCCCGGGGTTCATCCGAACGGGTCAATCGAATTAATTGGCCAGCGCCTCCTCAAGGGCCTCATTGCGGTCGGGCAGGCTCGCCTGGATCTTGCGGATGGCCTCCTGATAGGCGTTGGCCACCTGCTCGTTGTCCCAGTCGACCATGCGGCCGGGATAATCCTGGAGCTTGCCCCACTTGTTCAGGTACGGGAGCAGGCCGACCTCGTGCCGCTGCTCCTGGTCCTTGACCCAGGCGAACAGGGCCCGGCCGCTCCGGGGGGGAGTGCCGACGATGCCGTTCGATGCACCGTTGGTGTCCGATCGGGGCGACCGTTCGCGATCGCGATCCGATCGGGGCGACGGGGTCGGTTCCTGCGCCGCCGAGCCCGAAGGGGCAGGGGCCGAGCCCTCAGGCGCCGCCACGGCGACGGCGGGGGAGGCGGCGGCGACCCGCTCCCGGACGAACTCGGGGACGCCGTCGCGGTAGAGGTAGCGGGCGACGCCGAACTTGACGGCGGCACGCTTGAAGGCGTCGCTGTAGCCGCTCTTGTCGTCGTCCCCCTGGTCGGACATGCCGGCGTAGCCGCCGGCGTCGGACTTCGACAGCGTCGTGCCGTCGGGCAGCCGGATCGTCAGGGTGCAGAGGACCGAATGCTCGGACGGCTGATAGGAGTCCCACCAGTTTTCTGGCCCCAGGACACTGTCGAGGCGGTTCATGGCCGTCCGGGCAGTGATATAATGGAGCTGTCGGCCCGCCTGCGGACGGACCTTGACTTCGTGAGCGGCAAACGGCGCGGCGAGGGCCGCGAAGAGGTCGGGATACTGAGTCATGGATGTCTCGCCCCCCGGAGGATCGGACGATCCGGCCGCACGAACGTAAGTCGTGATCTCGAAAGGCCGAACGCCGCCCTCGCTGAGAAGAACCACCGGGTGCATCGCCGGACTCCGGGGCAGTCAAGTCGCCCCGAAACTGGATCCGACTGCCGGGGCGATCGGCGGGCATCCCGCCCCATCGCCTCCAGGTGTACAAACGATACCAATTCCGGGACATGGTGTCAATAGGTTCAGTATCGCGACGAGAAAAAGGGCCGGGGACGATGGGATTGGCGCGGAAAGTGTGATCGTGACGACGGGAGCGGAAATCGGTCGCGATCGGGCGGTCTCACGCCATCGGCCCGCGGGTGATGCTAGGAGAGAGGACCGGGGCCGTGCGTGGGCCTCGGCCGAGGATGCACCAAGAGATTGACACCTCCACACACGACATCTAAAGGAACCGAACCTTGATCTGGACGCTTGTCGCTTCCGTGATGCTGGCGCCGCCGAGCCTGGACGCTCCGAAGGGGTTCGTGCCCGGGTCGGCGGAAGATCGGGTCGTGACGGTCGGGCAGGAGACGCGGTCGTTCCGCCTGTTCGTCCCGTCGGGGTGGTCGCGCCCCGCGCCGGCGATCTTCGTCTTCCACGGCGAGGGAGGGACCCCGGACACCATCCAGAATTACGCGAAACTCGACCCGATGGCCGACGACCGCGGCTTCGTGCTGATCTACCCGAAGGGTGAGGGGAAGAACTGGAATTACGATTCCGGCGCCCCGATCGTCCGCAACCGGGGCTTCGCCTCGTTCACCCGCCGGGACGGGCTCGACCCGGAGATGGACCGGCGGTTCGACGACGTGGCGATGGTCCGGGCCATCGTCCGTGAGCTGGCGGCCGAGGGGCTGATCGACAGCAGTCGGGTCTTCGCGACCGGGATCTCGAGCGGGGCGATGTTCTGCCATCGCCTGGCGGCCGACGCCTCGGACGTGGTCGCGGGCGTGGCCCCCGTCTCCGGGGCGATGACCGACGTGGTGGCCGGGCGTTTCGACCCGCCGCACCCGGTCTCGCTGATGGCGATCATCGGCGAGGACGACCCCTTGATGCCGGTCGGCGGGGGGCCGATCGCCGGCCTCCTGCCCCAGGACCGAGGGCGGGTCGCCCCGGCCGACGAGACGATCGCGGCCTACCTCGCGGCCAACGGGATCACCGGCGAGCCGGAGGTGACGACCCTGCCCGATCGCCCGGAGGACGACGACACGACGACCCGCGTCTATTCGTATCCGCCGGGCGAGGGCGGCACGCTCGTCGAGATCTACCGGATCGAGGGGGCCGGCCACAACTGGCCCGGGAAACCCTCGAACTATCACGTCGAGATGGTCGGCAAGACCAGCCAGGACTTCGACGGCAGCGCGGCCGTCCTCTCCTTCTTCGACCGCTGCCCGCCGAAGCAACTGCCCCTGGAGATGCCCGAACTCGGCGGCGGCCAGTGACGATCCCGGCCGTCGGCGGTTGACGGTGCGTTCGAACCCGATCGGAATTGCAGGGCAGGTGCTTCGGCACCTGCCTTTTTTTATTGTTTAGGCACGGTTCCCCGCGGCCGTCGCCCGATTCGGCGGCATCCGATCGGAACACCGGTCGAGACGCCCAGACCCGATCGCCTCGAACGGTGGCCTTCGGGAGTTTCGGGCACGGGTCAGAACACGGCCCCGTGGCAACCGACGGCGGGCATCGAGGATCGTCATCCGGGCAATTCGGCACGAGGGGATGCGATGCGACGGTGCAATCCTCCTCGGCCATGTTCCCTTGCGCTGGCGAGGACGTGGAGTAAAGAGGAGAAGGGGGGAGGGGCGGCATCGAGGGTTCGAGTGCCCCGACATGCGAGCGTCGGTCCGGATCGGGCGGCGGACGAGGTGAGCGATCGTATCCCGAGGGCGGGCGACTCCGGACGAGGATCGGCAAGAGGCCAGGGGGGGAGGGCCAGGCCAAAGGGGGTGGGCTGGGACGAGACGATCAAGGGTCGTCCCAACGAGAACAGGGCCGGCCCCCATCGTCTGGACGGAGGGGCCGGCCCTGGAGGCGGATCAAGATGTTCGGTCGGGGCGGCGACGGTCAGAAACCGCCGGGGCCGGAGACGCTGAACTCGTACTGGTTGAGCTTGAGCGCCAGGAAGAGGCACCCGATGATCATGGCGCCGAGGGCGACACCGAGCAGGACCACGAAGATATCGCTGCGGGCCTGCTGGACGTAGACGCCTCTCCCACCACCTCGGGGGGCGGCGACGGCCTGGGAGCGAGAGCCCCGGGACCGGCCTCCCGCCTTAGCTCCGCGGCTGGATCTTGCCTGCGACACTGTCACCCTCCATCACCTTGCGGCCCAAGTTGGAGAAGATCAGGCGGCCGACGGCCTTATCGGCCTCGGTCAGCGTGATCCGAACCTTACCGATGTACTGGGGAGAGTCGCCGGTCCGGAACACGAAGTATTCCTGGCCGGTCGTCACCCCGTCGTCGGATCCGAGCGAGATTTCGAGGTAGTCGTTGGCCACGCGGAGCACGCGGCCCTCGATGTCGGGGGAGACCTGGGTCCCCTGGGCGGCCAGGCGGACCTGCTCGGGATCGGCGGGCAGGCCGCGCGATTCCAGGTAGTTCTGGTAGTCGGCCAGGGCGTTGCGCAGGTCTTCGTTGTTCTGGGTGGCCGTGTTGAGCTGGCGTTCGAGCAGGAAGATCCGCTCGTCCAGCTCGGTCTGCCGGGCCGCGTAGTCGTTGGCGACCTTCTGGGCGGCCTGGAACTGCTCGCGGAGCTGCTGGGCCTCGGCCGTGGTGGCCTGGGCGAGCTGCACCTGGGTCTGCGTGGTGCGCTGGGCCTCCTCCACCTGGGTGCGGAGGCTCGTGATGTCGGTCTGCAGCGTGTCGATCTGGTTGCTCAGCGAGGTGCTCTGAGCGTCCAGCGTGGCGATCCGAGCATCGCGGTCGTCGATTTCTTTCTGCAGCGCGGTCTTCTGGGCCGCCAGGTCATTCTGGGCGGCCGTCAGCTCCTGCTGCAGTTGGTTGCGTTTCTCGGTCACCGCCTGGTGCGCTGTCCGCCAGTTCGTCGAGGCGGTGAAGACCACCGTCGACAACGCGAGGAAGAACAGGGCGAAGGCCAGGATCACGATGACGAGGATTTTCCCGACGAACGTCATGGTCCCATCCCGTTGCGATCGGAGTCAGACGGTCGGCCGCCCGGGCCTTCTGGACGTCGCGCCTCGAGAGCATCTCGGCGGGGCGTTGGAACGATTGGGGGGCAAGACCGTGGAGTGGGTGGAGGTGAACTCGACCGGAGCGGCGAGCGACCCGGAATCGGATCGACGCAGTACAAAACCGCCCTTGCCATCGCCTTTGCATTCTAAGCACTGAACAAACCGACTCGCAAGTCACCCACAGGAGACGACTTCCGTGATGGGGCCGCAGTGCGAAGGAGCGAGGCGAGGCAGAAAACGATTCTCGATGCGGTTCGGGCCGACAGGGTGCCGCGATCGCTGTCCGACCAGCCGGACTGAGCCAACTCTACCCGACCAACCGGGCGGCGGCAAACCGGCCACACCGTTCAGACGACCTCCGGGGCCATTTGGTTCCGACAGCTTCGGCAATGGCGGCAAGAACCGCACGACCGGCGGGGGATCGGCGGATCTTTTTCGAGAAACCGTCCAGAAACCCGACGCCGGGGCCGATAACTGATCTGGTCCTTCGTGCCCGCTCCGAGTAGAAAGAGGCCCGCCAGCCGTGATTGAGCCCTCGCGAGTTTCTCGATCCCTTCCTCGGCTGTCCTTCGCGGGGCAATCACGGGATGATCGAGCGCGCCGGGGTTCTGGGCGGCCGGTGCCGAAGCCCGACATGAGGTCGGGCCGCGGGGTCAGTGATCTGAGGCTTGTCCAAGGAAGGGCCGGATGTTCGATCCGGCATGCCGCACCCCCTCTCGAATTCTCCCCTCTTTCCTCGGCGCATCGCACCACGGCCCTCGCCGTGGTCGGACCCGCCCCCCGGTCGATCCGTCAGGCCCGAGTGGCCCGATCCGGGATCGAGCATCGGGAACGGGTTGCGGATGCGATCGCCTCTCGTCTCACATCCTCGCACTCGGTGGTTTCCCGGCGCCGGCCCGTCAGGCCGGTGCCCCCCGCGTCGGGCCGCTTGCCCGACGGCGAGGGAACAATCGCGGCCGATCTGCCCGATCGATCCGGAACGATCCTGCCCCTGCCTTTCACGGGCGGTCAGGCGTCGCTCTCAGGCCGAGCGAGGTGGATTGCTGCCCGGGAAGAAGGAGTCCTCGCGGCATGACCACCGCCCCCTTGCTGCTGACCTTGGTGCTTGCGATCATCCCCGGCCCCGGCCCCTCGGCCTCCGCCGCTCCCGGCGGAGCCGAGCAAGGTGCCCGAGGCCCGTTGATCCTCGACTTCCATGCCGAGTGGTGCCCGCCCTGCAAGCAGATGCGCCCTCGGGTCGAGACGCTCATTGAAAACCGTTATCCCGTCCGATCGATCGACGTCGACGAGCACCCGGAACTGGTCGAGCGGTACGGGATCGAAGGGGTCCCGACCTTCGTCATCGTCGACGCCGAGGGCCGGGAGCTGACGCGCCGGGAAGGGCTGGTCGAGACCCGAGAGCTGGCCGACCTGTACCGAGAGGCGGCGAAGCCGACCCCCGTCCGGGAGGAGGCCCGGCCTCCGGTCCGGGCCGCCTCGAACGCGGCGGCCGCCCCCTCGCGGTCGAACCCCGACCCGTGGGCGACGGTGGTTCGAATCACGGTCAAGGACCGCGGGTCGCTCGGGTTCGGCTCGGGGACGATCATCGAGAGCACGCCGGAGGAGTCGATCATCCTCACCTGTGCCCACATCTTCACGGTCAAGGGGCGTCAGCCGAGGCCCGACCAGTTCAACCTGCCGGTGCTCGTCGAGCTGTTCGACGGCAAGCTGGGCGGGCCGGGGGGCCAGACCGTCCGGCCGCAGGGCAAGCCGATGCCGGGCGAGGTGATCGACTACGACTTCGACCGCGACGTGGCCCTGGTCCGGATTCGCCCCGGGTCGGTCGTGCCGTCGGCCCGGGTCGTGCCGGAGCACTGGCGGGCGAAGGCCCGGATGAGCATGTACACGGTCGGCTGCTCGCACGGCGAGGACGCGACGGCCTGGAACACGGTGATCTTCGCGCCGACGTCGCGCTACCAGGTGCCGGGCAAGCGGAATTACGAGGCGATCGAGTGCCAGCACTCGCCGAAGCAGGGGCGGTCGGGCGGCGGCCTGTTCACCGAGGACGGCTACGTGGCCGGCGTCTGCAACTTCGCCTTCGACCCGTCGGTCGGCCGGGGTTTGTACGCGTCGCCGGGCTCGATCTACGCGATCCTCGACCGCAACGACATGTCGTACCTGTATGAGTACCGGGCGCCTCGCGGCCCGCAGCTCTCGGTGGCCGACAACTCGGGGAGCCCGGCGGCCCGCCAGGAGGCCCCGCAGGATTACACCTACCGCCTGCAGAACGGCGGGGAGGACGAGGCCATCGCCGTCGCGAACTCGGGCCGGGGCGACCGGATGCTGAACGTCGACCCGATCGTCGTCCCCCGCCCCGAATTCCTCGGCATCCAGGTGCCGGAGGCGAGCCTGGAGCCGGCCCGAGAGGATCGGCCGCGGGCCGGGGTGAAGCCCGAGCTGGCCACCGGCCGCGCCGATCGGCCGGGCCGATCGGCCTGGACGCCGGTGGTCCCGGGCAGCTCGACCGGCGGCAGCCGGGTGGCCTCGGGGACGGCCCGCCAGAGCAACCGGCCGACGTCGGCCGATGCGTCGGGGCGTTCGAACCCCTCGCGACCGGCCGGCGAATCGCAGCGGTCCTCTTCTCGAAGCGGCTGGTCGACCATCGGCAGCCGGGGGGGCTGATCTCGGCGGAGGACGGCACGGCGGAGGGGCCTCGCCCCTCGGGCCGATCCGCGTGCTCGCCCCCGGAAACCGGCCGGCCGATCGACGGGGGCTGCGGGCGAGGGACGCTCAGTCGGCGGCGGGTTGGTCGGCCGGCGTCGTCGTGAGGAACCGACGCCGGGCGACCTCGGAGATCGCCACCACGGCCGGGTGCTTCAGGCGACGGTCGATCGAGATGGCGTAGAACTGCTCGCGGACCGAGTCGATCCGGCCGACGAGCCGGACCTTGTACTGGTCGCAGACCTCCCGGGCGATGACGGCCGGGGACGGGAACAGGCCGAAGCCGGAATGGCCGAAGGCCTTCATCAGGGCGCTGTCCTCGAACTCGCCGACGATCCGCGGGCGGAGATTCTCGGACTCGAACCAGTGTTCGAGCGAGCGTCGGACGGCGGTCTGCTCGGCAGGTAAGAGCATCGGGGCGCCGTCGAGGGATCGGGGGAAGTCGTCGGCCAGGGAGTCGGCGAGCGCCGGGGGGCCGAAGATGGCCACGTCGCTCTCGCCGAGCTGGTGGTTGTAGGCCCTGACCGCCGCCCCGGGGGCCAGGGGGACGTCGGAGAGCACGACGTCGAGCCGGTGGCGGGCCAGGTCGCCGAGCAGCTCCTCGACCGACCCCTCGGAGCAGATGATCCGGACCGGCTCCTCCAGGCGGAGGGCCGGTTCGAGCAATCGGGCGACGACCAGCTTCGACATGGCGTCGATGACGCCGACGGCGAGCCGCAAGGGGTGGCCGGCCGGCCGACCGGAGATCGTGTCGCGCAGCTCCCGGCCGAGCGAGAAGATCTCGTCGGCGTAGCGATAGGCGACGCGCCCGGCGTCGGTCAGCACCAGGCCGCGCCCCTCCCGGGCGAAGAGGCCGAGGCCGAGCGAGCGCTCGAGGGCCCGGATCTGGGCGCTGATCGTCGGCTGCGAGACGTCGAGCTGCTCGCAGGCGGCGGCGATACTCCCCTCGCGGGCGACCATCCAGAAGTAGAACAAGTGGTGGTAGTTGAGCGCTTCCATGTCAGAGAGACTAAACGATCTACTCGATGATTCCCAGGGGACTCTTCGAGGAAACCGATCGAAGACTCATCGAAAAATTCGATGAGTCGCCAACGAAAGTTTCTCTTGTCGTTTGGATTGGAGCGTCCCACAATACGGCGCGGCCGGACATCGTCGTGTTTGGGCATCGCAACACGGTTCAATCCAAGGCGAGGGTCACGAGAGTCGTCATGCGAGTGATGGTGCAGGGCTTGGGAATTCCGGTGGACCCGGCGTTGCGATCGCACGTGGAGCGTCGGGTGGGATCGGCGCTGGGGCGGTTCGGCCCGAAGGTCGACCGGGTGACGGTTCGACTGTCGGACGCGGGGAACTCGGCGGTGCCGGGGGTCCGCTGCGCCGTGACGCTGTCGATGGCCGACGGCCTGGTCAAGGTGGAGGACAGCGGCGACGAGCCGTTCGAGGCGGTGGCCCGGGCGATCGACCGGGCCGGCCGCGCCCTGGTGCGCGAGGTGGAACGCCAGCATGAGGTCCGCGAGGGGATCGGGCTGGGCCCCGGTTCGTCCTCGCTCGTCGATCGCGAGCCGGAACCCATGCCGTCGACACCGGGTCGGCCGCGTCTGAAGCGAACCCCAACGGGAGGCGAGGATGAGCTGGGCCACCGACGACGTGCTTGACGCCTGTACCGAGGCCGCGGGCCTGGAATACGACCCGGTGCTGGGCCGGCAGCTGTTCTACCAGTCGGAGCGGGAGTTCCAGGGTCCGGCCGATCAGGCCTGGCTGGCGCGCCTCGCCATGATGGGCAAGCATTTCGGCCTGCGGATCACGCCGTCGCGGTGGTCGATCCGCGAGGCGATCGCCTCGGCCCGGCCCGACATGCCGGTCGTCACCTTCGTCCCCGGCCAGGACGGCGGGCTGGGCACCTGGATCACCCTCGTCGGCCGGAAGGGCAAACACGCCCGGCTCGCCGCCCCGGAACGCGGCGGCTCGGGGGCCGTCGTCTCCGAGAAGGAACTGGCCCGGCGCCTCGGGCTGGGCGATCCGAAGGCCGCGGTGTCCTGGGCGATGGTCCTGCCGCTCGCCCCGTGCCACCCCCTGCGCGATCCCGACGCCGATGAGATGTACGCTCACGGACACGGGCACGGGCATGGCGGGGGACATGGGCATGGGCACGGCGGGGGGCACGGACATGGGCATGGGCACGACATCTCGCCGGTCCGACGCCTGATCGGCCTCCTGCGGATCGAGGCGAAGCGGGACCTCTGGGTGATCGTCGCCTATGCGGTGGGGGTCGGGATCCTCTCCCTGGCCACGCCGCTGGCGGTCGAGGCGGTGGTCACGACCGTGGCCCTCAACCTGCTGCTCCAGCAGTTGATCGTGCTGACCCTGATCCTGCTGGCCTGCCTCGGGCTGGCGGCGATGTTGCGGGCCTTGCAGACCTACATGGTCGAGATCATGCAGCGCCGGATCTTCGCCCGGGTCACGGCCGACCTGGCGTACCGCCTGCCCCGGGTCCGGATCGACGCCTACGACCGCAACCACGGGCCGGAGCTGGTGAATCGGTTCTTCGACGTCCTGATCGTGCAGAAGGTCGCGGCCCTGCTGATGCTCGACGGCATCTCGGTCGTCTTGGGGGCGGGGATCGGCCTGATCGTCCTGGCCTTCTACCACCCGTTCCTGCTCGGGTTCGACCTGATCCTGCTCATCGCCATGACCGGGATGATCTTCCTGCTCGGCCGGGGGGCGATCCGGACGAGCATCCAGGAGTCGGTGGCCAAGTACGAGGTGGCCGGCGGCCTGGAGGAGATCGCCCGGACCCCCTTGACGTTCAAGGTCGACGGCGGGGCCGATTTCGCGATGGACCGGGCCGACGCCGCCACCCGGCGCTACCTGTCGGCCCGCCGCCGGCACTTCGCGATCGTGATGCGTCAGGTCATCTTCGCGCTGGCCTTGCAGGCGATCGCCAGCTCGGCCCTGCTGGGGCTGGGGGGCTACCTGGTGATCCAGCAGCAGCTGACCCTCGGGCAGCTGGTGGCCGCCGAGCTGATCATCGCCACCGTCTTGCTCTCGTTCAGCAAGCTGGGCAAGCATCTGGAAGCCTGGTACGACATGATGGCGGCCATGGACAAACTGGGGGTCCTGGTCGACTTGCCCCTGGAGCGGCACGACGGCGAGCCGCAGCGCGAGATCCCGGAACAGGGGGCGCACCTGGTCCTGCGTCACCTGTCGTACGAATACGAGAATCACCGGTCCGTGCTGCACAACATGGATCTGGAGGTCAAGCCGGGCGAACGCCTGGCGATCATCGGGCCGAGCGGTTCGGGCAAGAGTACGCTACTCGACCTGATCTACGGCCTCCGCGCCCCGACTCACGGGGCCATCGAACTGGACGGGACGAACACCCGGGACCTCCGGCTCGAATCACTCAGGGCCGAAGTGGCGATGGTCAAGGGCCTGGAGATCATCGAGGACACGGTGCTGGAGAATGTCCGGGTCGGCCGGCTCTGGCTCTCGCTCAGCGACGTCCGCCGGGCGCTCGACGCGGTGCGGCTGCTGGAAGAGGTGATGGACCTGCCCGACGGCCTGCACACGATCCTCTCGAGCAACGGGGCGCCGCTGTCGCTCGGCCAGTCGCGCCGGGTGATGCTCGCCCGGGCCATCGCCGGGGACCCCCGCCTGCTCGTCATCGACGAGGGGCTGGACAGCATCGACCTCGATGCCCGCCGCAAGGTGGTGGAGACCCTGTTCGACCGCGGCGCGCCGTGGACCCTCCTGATCGTCTCGCACGGCCAGGAAGTGGTGACGAACTGCGACCGGGCGGTGATCCTGGCCGACGGGCACATCGAACACACCCTTGAGATGGCCGGCGGTCAGCGTCGGGACCTCGAAGACTGGTTGAAGGAGACGCAGCTATGTCGTCTGAGCTGAGACCCCAGGAGACGGCCGCCTCGACCCGAGCGACGGCCACCCGGATGGCGGAAGGGGGCATGCTGGCGACCGATGCGGCCATGCTCCCGGCCGAGGTCCCGACCCGACGCGCCCCGATGCGGCGGCCGGCCAGCGGCTTGCCGGCGATCCGGCCGCGCCCGGGCCTGCCGGCCCGGGCCTTCGACGCCGGGTCGCGGATGCCGGCCTTGCATCAGGTCGGCACGCCCAAGACGGCGCGCCGGGTGGGGATGGGGGTGATCCTCGTCTGCCTGGTCTTGCCGTTCGTGATGATCTGGGTCCCCTGGCGGCAGTCGGTCTACGGCGACGGCCAGGTCACGGCGTTTCACCCGCTCGACCGGGAATATCAGGTCTTCTCGCCGATCTACGGCCGGGTGGTCGAGTTCTACGTCAACGAAGGGGACCGGGTCGAGGCGGGCGAGATCGTCGCCCGGGTCGAGAACATCGACCCGCAGTACATCGAGACGCTGGAGCAGCAGAAAGAGCTGGCCGTCCAGCAGCTCGAATTCGCCAAGCAGAAGGTCGAGACGTATGAGGCCGCCCTGACCCAGAAAGAGGCCGAGAAGGAGCAGTCGGTCTTCGAGGCCGAGGCGATGATCGACGGCGCCGAGGAGAAGATCAACGAGGCCAGGCAGAAAGTCGCCGAGACCGAGACCGACCTGAAGGGCTACAAGTGGAAGTACGAGCAGGTCCGCGCGCTTTACGAGCGCGGCCTGGAGGCGGGGCAGGCGGTCATCGCCGCCGAGCAAATCTATCGGACCACCGAACAGAAGCTGAGCCAGACCGAGGCGGCGTTGGAGCAGGCCAAGCAGGCGCTCGAAGGCTACGAGGCGAAGCGCAACGCGGTGGAGGCCAAGGCGATCGCCGAGGTCGAGAAGGCCCGGAGCGACATCCAGAACGCCCAGGTCGAGGTGCAGAATTACGAGAACAAGAAGCAGGAGATGCTGGTGAAGATCCGCCAGCAGGAGCAGGGGACCCGGGTGGTCAGCTCGCAGGCGGGGACGGTCTTGCGGATCCTGACGAACGTCGGCGCGGGTGCCCAGGTCAAGGACGGAGACCCGCTGGCGATCATCATCCCCGACACGCCCCGGCTGGCCGCCGAGATCTACCTGCCCGGCCGGGACGTGCCCCTGGTGCACGCGGGCGACCCGGTCCGGCTCCAGTTCGAGGGGTGGCCGGCCTTGCAGTTCATGGGATGGCCGTCGGTCGCGGTCGGCACCTTCCCCGCGAAGGTGGCATTGGTGGACGCGAGCGAGTCGCTCAAGGGCCGGTTCCGGATCCTGGCGGTCCCGGATCTCTCGGGTCCCGAGCTGAGCGTGTACGACCTGAACGAGGCGGGCTTCTCGGTCGGCAGCACGGTCACGGGCCTTGAGTCGGGGGCGACCGGGACCGTCGCGGCGGTGGAGATTAATCCGGAAGATTCGGGCGAAGGACGTTTGACAATTACCGGGATGAGTGGCGAATTCCTGCCTGACGAGCCGATTCAAGATGAGCGGGATGGGCTGGCGAGGGTCCGGAGCCCCTGGCCGTCTCGCGAGTATCTGCGTCAGGGGGCTCGGGCCAACGGCTGGGTGCTCTTGCGAGAGGTCCCGCTCGGCTTCGAGATCTGGCGTCGGCTCAACGGGTTCGCCCCGGTTGTGGCCGATCAGGAGCCTTCCGCCAAGGACGGCGGGGGGGCAAAGGACGACAAACCCAAGGTGAAGAGGCCGAAATGACCCGCAGGATGCGGAGGCTCTTCGTCAGGATCGCGGCCGGGTTGATGGCGATCACCCCGGCCGCGGTCGCGCAGGACTACCCCGGCTTCCAGGGAGCGGACGGCTCCGCGGGAGCCCAATTGCCCTTCTCCCTCCAGCCCGACCTGACGCCCGGCCCCCCCCGGGCGATGGGGATCTCCCCCTTCGGCCAGCCCTTGCCGCCGACGATGCTCTCGAACCCGATGAGCGGGCCGCCGCAGGCGATGGGAGAAACCTTGTTCCGCCCCGGCCAGCAAGGCACGTTCGTCCCGTTCATGCCGGGCGTCGCCCCCGGCGGGGCCTTCCTGCCGGGCCTCTTCCCGGGGACGCAGGCCCCGTCTCCCCCGGCGCTCGGCTCCCAGGACCAGAACCTCCTGCTCCTGCCCGGCCTCTTCGGCCGGGGGGACGAAGGCCCGGCCGACGCCCCCCCCTCCGACGAGCCGTTCACGCTGCCCGAGGTCGAGCAGCTCCAGGCCGGCACGGGAGAGATCCCGCGCGGGGCGCCTCGGATCGACGGCCGGCCGGCGGGGCCGCCCTTGATGCTCCAGGAGGTCCGGGTCTCCTCGGAGCGCCTCTACCCGCCGTTCCTGGCGGTCCTGGAGGGGAGGAACCGGGCCGATGGGGCCGTGCAGTCGTCGATGGGGTCGTTCGACCTGGCCCTCAACGCCGACTCGCGGAACTACCCGCTCGGCTACTACGACCGGGCCGTCCACAGCGTCTTCCTGACGCAGCCGATCATGAACTCGGGCGGCAAGGCGTTCACCGGCTACCGCCTGGCCTACGGCGATTACCCGACGTATTACAACTACCTCAACACGCTCGGCGGCGGTGCCTTCGTGTCGGGGTTCGAGCAGCCGCTCCTGCAGAACCTGCGGCTCGATGCGCGGCGGGCCCGGCTCTTCCAGGCCGAGATCGAGCGTCGGCGGGTCGAGCCGGGGATCCTCCGGGAGCGGATCACCCTGCTCCGAGACGCGGCGAAGGCGTACTGGGCCTGGGTCGCGACCGGCCAGGTGTACGCGATCAATCAGAACCTGCTCAAGATTACCCAGACGCAGATGGCCACGCTGATCGAGCAGGCCCGGCCGGAGATCGGCCGGGTGTCGCAGATCGACGTGATCGCGTTCCAGAACGTCTTGATCCGACGGCAGCAGCAGCTCGTCGACGCCCGGCGGAACTTCGAGCAGGCGTCGATCACCCTCTCCTTCTACCTGAGGGACGAGCGGGGCCTGCCGTCGATCCCGGCCGCGGACAATATCCCGCTGGCCTTCCCCGACGCCCAGCCGCCCGACGCCTCGCAGGTCGAGCAGGACGTGGCCGTGGCGTTGAACCTGCGGCCGGAGGTCTTCGACCTGATGCTCCAGTACGACCGGGTCCGGATCGACCGCGACCTGGCCCGGAACCTGATGCTGCCGTCGTTGAATTTCTACGTGTTCACCGAGCAGAATGTCGGGGATCGGCAGGTGTCGCTCCGGGGGGACTTCCGGCCGTTCATCCTGGAGGCCTCGATGTTCTTCGAGGTCCCCCTGCAGCGCCGACTGGCCCGGGGCCGGGTCCGGACGGCCGAGGCGGAGATGCGGCAGATCTCGGCCCGGACCCAATTCGCCCGCGACACGATCCAGAACGACGTGCTCCGCGAGGCGGCCAACCTCCGCGCCGCCTACGAATCGCTGCAATACCTCCGCAACGTCGAGATCGTCACGCGGCAACTGGCCGAGGCCGAGCGGACCCGGCTGGAGATCATGGCCGCCTCGCCCTTGCTCTTCTTCGTGATCTTGCAGCAGCAGGTGCTCGACGCCCAGGTCAACCGCGTCTTGGCCGAGGGGCGGTACTTCTCGGCCCTGGCCGATTACCGGGCCGCAGTCGGCCTCGACGCCGTGACGCCCGAGGTGGCGATGGTCGCCCCGCCGACGATCCTGCCGGAGGTCGATTCGGCCCCGGCCCCCCCCTCGATCCCGAACGCCGCCCTCGGCCCGGACCCGATCCCGGCGCCTCCCGATGTCCTGAGGGAAGACGGGGCGGGGCAGGGGATGGGCCTCCCCGGAGCGGGCGATCCGGACGCCAACCCGCCGGGGGCCCCGAACCCGGCCGACCCGGGGCAGGCCCCGCAGCTCCCCGACGCCCTGCGCGACCCCGATCCGGATCCTGCTGCGCTTGATCCCACCCCTTGAGCGTCAGGACGCCTCGGCCCGCTGTGCTTCGAGCGCCTCCCAGCGCTCGAAGCACGAGGCGAGTTCCCGTTCGAGGGCTTCGAGCCGGGCCTTGGCCGCGGCGATCTGCTCGCCGTCCTGCTTGTAGAATTCGGGAGACGCCATGGCCTCGTGCATCGTGCCCAGTTGCGTCTCGAGGTCCTCGATCCGGGCGGGCAGGGCGTCCAGCTCGCGTTGGTCCTTCGAGCTGAGCTTGCGGGGGCGAGCCGGGCGAGCCGCCGCGGCCTTCGACGACGAGGAGGAGGGGCGCGGCTCCTCGGCCGGCGTCTCGACCTTCCGCTGGCGGACGAAATCGTCGTATCCGCCGTCGTATTCCCGGACGGCGCCCCCGGCCTCGATCGCCAGCGTGCTGGAGACGACGTTGTTCAGGAAGGCCCGGTCGTGGCTGACCAGGAGCAAGGTCCCGGCATACGAGACGAGCAGACTTTCGAGGAGTTCCAGCGTTTCGAGGTCGAGGTCGTTCGTCGGCTCGTCGAGCACGAGGACGTTGGACGGCCGGGTGAAGAGCTTCGCCAGGAGCAATCGGCTCCGCTCGCCGCCGGAGAGGACCTTGACGAGCGTCCGGGCCCGGTCGGGGGCGAACAGGAAATCCTGCAAGTATCCGAGCACGTGACGCTGGCGGCCGTCGACGGTGATGGTTTCGTATTCGCTCACATTCTGCTGGACCGTCTTGTCCTCGTCGAGCGTCGCCTTGAGCTGGTCGAAGTAGGAGACTTCGAGGTTCGTCCCGAGACGGATCGAGCCCGATTGCGGTTCGAGCTGGCCGAGTAAAAGTCGCAGCAAGGTCGATTTGCCGGCGCCGTTCGGGCCGATGATCCCGACCTTGTCCCCCCGCATGATCGTGGTGGTCAGGTCCCGGATGACCGGGCGGTCGTCGAAGGCGAACGAGACGCCCTTCGCCTCGATGACGAGGGCCCCGGAGCGGTCGGCCTCCTGGGCCTGGATGCGGGCGACCCCCTGGCGATCGCGGCGGGCGCGATGGGCCTCTCGCATGGCCTTCAAAGCCCGGACGCGCCCCTCGTTGCGGGTGCGGCGGGCCTCGATCCCCTTGCGAATCCAGGTCTCCTCCTGGGCGAGCCTCTTGTCGAAGAGGGCGGCCTGCTTCTCCTCGGCGGCGAGCTGCTCCTCGCGTCGCACGAGGTAGGTGGAGTAATCGCAATCGAACACATAAAGATGGCCGCGGTCGAGTTCGACGATCCGGGTGGCCAGGGTCTCGAGCAGGGCGCGGTCGTGCGTGACGAAGAGGATCGTGCCCCCCCAGCGGATGAGGAAGTCTTCGAGCCATCGGATCGACTCGATGTCGAGGTGGTTCGTCGGCTCGTCGAGCAGGAGGATGTCGGGGTCGGCCACGAGTGCCGCCGCGAGCAGGGTCCGGCGCTTCATGCCCGACGACTGGGAGTCGAACGGGGCGTCCGGGTCGAGGCCGATCCGGGAGAGGATGGCCAAAACCCGGTGATCGAGCGGTCCGAGGGCATGGTCGTCGTCGGGCAACCCTTCGGCCACCAGCTCGGCGACCGTCCCGGTGCGTCCCTGGGGGACTTCCTGCGGCAATCGTGCGATGCGAAGCCCCGAGGCCCGGATGATCTCGCCGGAATCGGCCTCCAGCTCGCCCGAGATCAGGCGGAGGAGCGTGCTCTTGCCCTCGCCATTGCGGCCGAGCAGGCAGACGCGGTCCCCCCGATCGACCGAGAGATCCGCGCCGTCGAGGAGTCGAGGGCCGCCGAACGACAGGACCGCGTTGCGAAGGCTGAGCAGAGACATGGGGAACCCGGGCCCTGGACGATCGAACAAAGGCTGACGATGGCCCCCCAGCGTATCACATCCGAGGACCGTGCTTCGAGCCGAGCTTGGCCAGGCGCCCGGGAGTCTCGGCTTCGTGGAGCATCTGCCAGAGTCGCCGACAGGGGATCGGTCCCGGCCCCCTCTCCCCGCAAGCGCGGGCGAGGGCCGGGGTGAGGGGTCCTGGGAATGGATGCAAGGCATGGCGTTCAGGCCAGCGCCCCCTCACCCGGCCTGGCGGCCACCCTCTCCCCCGAGTCGGGGGAGAGGGTTGAGAGCGTTCTCTGCCGCCGTATTCTTGCCCGCCCGGGGGGAGAGAGGGGAAACCGCCCGAGCGTCGGCGGATCTGCCGGATGAGCCGCTCAGTGTTCGATCGCGGCGGCGACCCGATCCGGCTGCTCGGCGTGCGAGCCGGGGAGGTCGCGGCGATCGACCGCCCGGCCGCCGGCGAGCCGGACGGCGCAGCCGAGGCCGAGGGCCGCCAGGACGACGATCTGCAGGAAGACGTCACGGAGCGAGGCGTTCATGGCCAGCCGGACGACGTCCAGTTGCTCGGGTGAGAGCTGCGCGTGCGTCTCGGGCCGGAGGGCGGCGGCGACATCGACGCCCGAGCTGCCGCCGAGCCGCCAGGCCAGTTCGTGCCCGAGCGTCGCACCCAGGAGTCCGACGATCACCGCACCGCCGATCATCCGGGAGAAGATGACCGCACCGGTCGCCGCCCCGCGACGCTCCCAGGGCACCGAGTTCTGCACCCCGAGGATGTAGCTGAGCGAGGTCGGCCCCATCCCGAGGCCGATCACCCCCATGCCGACGAGGAAGGCGAAGCGGCTCGAATCCGGCCAGATCGTCCCGGCCACCAGGCCGATCGAGCCGAGGGCGATCAGGACCGAGCCGACGACCGCCGTCTTGCGGAATCCCCACTGCGGGACGAGCTTCGCGGCGATGAAGACGCTGATCGACCAGGCCGCGAACAGGGGCATGATCGACCGGCCGGCGTCGGTCGCCGAGCCGCCGCGGACACCTTGCACAAAGAGCGGGACATAGGTATCGATGCCGATGAGCAGGCCGCCGATGACGAAGCTGCCGAGGATCGAGGCGGCGATCGCCGGCTGGGCGAGCAGGTCGATCGGCAGGATCGGGTCGCTCGCCCGGCGTTCGTGGCGGATGAAGACGGCGATCAGGGCGGCCGCCAGGGCGAGCAGGAGCAGCTCGTGCTCCCACGATCGCCCCTCGCCGCCGAGGACCGCGATCAACAGCGCGGCCGTGCCGCCGGTCAAGAGCGCGGCCCCGGTCCAGTCGAGCGGCTTCGGCTCCCGCTCGGCCACCGACTCGCGGACCCGGGTCGCCAGGATGACCATCGAGATCAGGCCGAAGGGGACCGAGACGAAGAAGACCCACCGCCAGGAGAGATGGTCGGTGAGCACCCCGCCGAGCGCCGGCCCGGCGATGCTGGAGATCCCCCAGACGGCGCTAAAAAGCCCCTGGACCCTGGCCCGCTCCTCCAGCGAATAGAGGTCGCCGAGCAGGGTGATGACGATCGGCGCGACCGCCCCGGCGCCGATCCCCTGGAGCGTCCGCATGGCGATCAGCTCGGGCATGCTCCGGGAGAGTCCCGAGAGGATCGAACCCAGGGCGAAGACGCCGAGGCCGAAGAGCAGGACGCGCTTGCGGCCGAGGCGGTCGGCGAGCTTGCCGTAGAGCGGCGTCGTGATCGTCGAGGCGAGCAGGTAGGCCGAGAAGACGAGGGCGTAGATCTCGACCCCGTTGAACTTTGCGATGATCGTGGGCATCGCCGGCGAGACGACCGTCTGCTCCATCGCCGCGACGGCCATGGCCATCATCAAAGCGACGGTGACGATCCGCCGGTTGGGGAAATGGGCCTCCCCGGAACTCGCGCTCGGCTCCGCCTCGCTGTCCGCATCCGCTGCCATCGTTGCATGCTCCCCATCCGGGCCGGTCCGTGACGATTCATCATTCTAGGACCGAGGCCAAGGGGGGAAGGTTCGAGGCCCGCGGATTTCCGGGCGCGGGCACTCGCAAGCTGGGGGCGGCCCCGCCGCGGTCGACCGGGATCGACGCGACGGGGCGGCAGGATCGGACGCGACCGCCTGCCCGGCTCACCCCTGATCGGGGAGCCAGACGGTGCGCTGGGGCCGTCGGGTGATCCGGAGGAAGGCCCACCCGAGGACCAACGCCAGCAGGCCGACGCCGACGGCGATCGTCCCGGTCGTCCCCAGCGTGTCGGCCACGCCGATCAGGAGGCGCTTCATCCCCTGGCGACGCCCGGTGGCCTCGACCGCCTCGCCGGAGGCGAGCCTGGTGGCGGCGTCGTAGGTCCCCATCCAGAAGAGGCCGCCGAGGCCCCCGACGATGGCGGGCGGGATGATCGCCTCGAACACCCCGATGTCTTCCCGGGTCGACTGGAACGATCGGCCGGCCCGGCCGAGGATCGCCTGGAGGATCTCGGAGGCGTTGCCATCGGCCGTCGGGAAGCTCAGCGTCTTCGAGCCGTCGGGGCCGCCGTGGAGGGTCAACGAGTCGTTGCCGGGGCTGACCCGGGCCCTGGCGATCGAGGCCGCGTCGATCGTCGCGACCGACCCGGCCTTGAGCTGCGAGGGGTCGTCGCCGGCTTCGAGCCGCTCGATGACCTCCTTCAGCTTCTTCTTCAGGGTGAACATGTTCCCCGACAGGGAGACCAGGGAAACCTCATTCCCCCGGAGCGCCAGCACATGGGCGCGTTTCTCCTGCGACTTCGACCAGATTTGCACGTCCATTCAACGGAAGCCCGATTGGCGACGGTCCGGCGTGTCGCGGGGCCCTTTGCCCGCGAGCGAGGGCGCCGGAAGAAGGGTGTGGAATGAATTTAATCCAGCACGCCACCAATTGAGAATGGGTGAATGCAAAATTCAACAATATCGGATCGCGGGGGGCGATCCCCGGGGCGAGGTCAGTGGGCCGGGTCGATGAAGAAGCCGAAGACGATGAGCAGGACGAGGAGGAGCAGGCCGAACCAGGCGAGGTTGTATTGCAGGCTGACGAGCCGCCGGAGGTTCTCCAGGGCCCGGATCAGGTGGGGGATGTCGGCCCCCTCGGTCTGGGCGACGAGGAGGAACTCGCGGCCGCTCCGCATCGACCAGAAGCCGATCGCCACCAGGAACAGGGCGGAGAAGGCGGCCACCAGGGTCCCGCCCGACAGCAGGGTGCCCGGCGGCCGATTCAGGAGGCCCGAGAGCAGGGCGATGCCCCCGAGCACGATCGTCAGGATGCCGACGAAATGCAGCTTCGAGCCGAGGTCGGCGATCAAGTGCCCGTGATCGGGCCTGAACTCGAACGGCTCGCGATCCGAGGGGGGTGGCGATTGATCCATGACGGGACTTGTCTCGATCGAAGGGGGCCAGCGAAGGGGGATCGGGGCTCGCGACGGACCCGGGCCCGTGATCCCCTCGGCAAGGGTGGCGTCTCCCGGCGAGGAGCGCCGGACTGGGCTCAGAAGTCGAGCGTCCAGGGCGAGCGCATCTCGCGACGGAGCAGGGCATTGGCCTCGTCGTCGTCCTTGAAGCGTTCCTGCTCGGGGTCCCAGGTCAGCTCGCGACGGAGGTTCAGGGCGATGTTGTCGAGGTGGCAGACGGAGACGGAGCGGTGGCCGATCTCGACGTCGCAGATGGGGGTTTCGCGGCTGCGGACGCAGTCGAGGAAGTTGCCCATGTGGTCGTTCGAGACGTAGAGGCGGACGGCGTCGTCGCCCAAGGGCTCGTCGATCAGGGCCTGATCGCTGGCCTCGATCTTGCCGCGGTTGACGAAGATCCAGCCGTCCTCGCCGGTGAAGAGGTTGCCGTTCTCGCCGTCGCTCATGGTCTTCAGGACGGTGCCGTTGTCGTAGGTCGCGGTGCAGACGAACCGCTCGGGCATGTCGTACGAGTGCGGCAGGACGGGCCAGGGGGAGCCGTCGGCGTCGACCTTGACCGGGCCGGAGCCGTCGTAGCCGAGCGCCCACTGGGCGATGTCGTTGTGGTGGGCGCCCCAGTCGGTCATCTTGCCGCCCGAGTAGGCCTGCCACCAGCGGTACTCGTAGTGGCAACGCTCGGGGACGTAGGCGACCTCGGGGGTCTGGCCGAGCCAGAAGTCCCAGTCCAACTCGTCGGGGACCCGGGCCTCCTTGAACGGCCCGCCGACCGGGTTGCGGCCGATCCGGGCCTCGACCTCCTTGACCGTGCCGATCCGGCCGTTGCGGACCAGCTCGCAGGCCAGGCGGTATCGGGCGTCGGAGCGCTGCTGGCTGCCGACCTGGAAGACGGTGTCGTGCTCGCGGGCGGCCTTGACCAGCACCTTCCCCTCGTCGAGGAACAGGGTGAGCGGCTTCTCGCAGTAGACGTCGACCCCGGCCCGGATCGCGGCCAGGGCGGGCAGGGTGTGCCAGTGGTCGGGCGTGCCGATGGTCACGGCGTCGAGTTCTTCGTTGGCGAAGAGCTCGCGGTAGTCCTTGTAAATCTTGATCTCGCCGCCGCCGAGGTCCTCGACCGCCTGTTCAGCGTGCCGGGAATCGACGTCGCAGACGGCGACGAACTTGACCCCCTCGCGCCCGGCGGCCGACCGCATGATCCCCCGACCCTGGCCGCCGCAGCCGATGGCGGCCATCACGATCGTGTCGTTCGGGCCGATCTTCCGCTTCGGCTTGCTGCTCGCCTCCTCGCGGGCCGCCGCGACCTCCCGGGCATACCAGAGGGGCAGGCCCGCGGCGACCAGGGCGGAGGTCGATGCCCGGAGGAACCCTCGACGCGACCAGTTGGCGTAGCTCATGGAGTTTCTTCCCAGTTTCGGGTCGGGGAAAGGGGGTCGAGGCCCTGATCGGCTCGACACGGGACCGCCGAAAGACCCACCTTAGCAGCGCGAGCGGGCCGACGAAAGCAACGTCCCGTTGACTCCGTCAGATCAGCGAGCCTTGCGCCTCTTGAGCAGGCCCTTCCGGGCGGGCCGGGCCTCGTCGGACGCCTCGACCGGCATCGGGCTGGGGGAGACCGAAACCGGGGGCGAGGCCGAACCGACGGCCTCGAATGTCGCGGGCCGCACGGCCGGGTCGGCCGGCGCGGGGGCCGAGGCGATCGCCTCGGCCGACCGGGCCTCCTGGGCCTCCAGCTGGCCGAGGGCCTTCTGGGCCAGGGCGTTGGCGGGATTGACCTCGAGGACGCGCCGGTAGCGGGCCCGGGCCTCGTCGGTCTGGCCGGTCGCGGCCAGGATGTAGGCCATGTTGGCCTCGGCCGCGCTCGGGCCGCTGGCCCGGGAGAGGGTCGCCATCGCCTCGTCCTGCCTGCCCGAGGCGGCGAGGGCCAGGCCGAGGTTCGTCAGGACCCGGGAATCGTTCGGCTGGAGCGCCTCGGCCTTGCGGAGCGACGCGATCGCGTCGTCGAATCGGCCCTGGAGATAGGCGCTGTAGCCGGCGTCGTTCCAGGTCCGGTGGTCCTTCGGGGCGATCCGGGTGGCCTCCTGGTAGTGGGGGACGGCGTCGGCGAATTTGCCTTGCCGGTCGAGCGAGGCGGCCAGGCGGCGGTGGGCGAGGGCCCGGGTCGACCGGTCGACCTTGCGGTCGACGGCGTCGATGGCCCGGCGGTATTCCCCTTCGGCCGCCTCGAACTGGCCGCGAGCCTCGAAGACGCGGCCGAGGTCGAGGTGGACGTCGGCCGTCCGCTGCGAGGTCAGCTCGGGCATCGGCTCCGGATTCGTCGGCGAGTCGGCCGCCGCGTTCGTCGCCATGCTGTTCATCAGGGCCGATCCCATCGCCTCGTCGGTCGAGACGCCGGGCATCGCCGGGGCGTCAGCCTTGCGCAGTCGAGACGTGCTCCGGCACCCCGAGGAGGCGGCGACCGCCAGCAGGAGGCCGGCCAGCAGGAGCCGATGGCCCCCGGCGAGTCGCGGGCCGGGGCCCCCGCGGATTCGCCCTCGGCCCGGCGATCGCCCGATCCCCCGGGCCCGGTCGTCGTCGTTCGCAATCGGCGGCGCGGTGCGGCAGGTCATTGGGAAAGCCTCGGGTCAGTTCTGGAAATCGGCGTTCGGCAGCGGGGGGAGCGGGTAGGTCGTCGGCGCCCGGAGCGATCGGTCGAGCAGCACGCCGTCGTAAATCTCGGAGAGGTCGCCGCGACCGCCCAGGAAGGGGGAGCCGCCGACGATCAGCCGGCCCGGGTCGAGCATCGTGCCGTAGCTGGCGGCCAGCTCCAGGACGGCCTGGCGGCGGGCCTCGGCCAGGCCGGGGCGGTTCGGGTCGACCTCGACGAGCATCGGCCCGTCGTAGCAATGCAGCAGGGAGACCATCCGGCCGAGGCGTCGGAGGCCGCCCGGGTTCAACCGCTCGCTCCCGGAGAGGAAGTCGGTGCGATAGAGGGTGAAGCGGTGGATCTCGGCCTTCGCCTGTTGGGCGCCGAAGTTCCGGTTGACCGACCAGCCGAGCGGCGGCTCGGCGAAGCGCTCGTGCTCGCCGACCATCCGGTCCTTGATCGCGTAGCCGATGTGGTGGAAGGACCGGGCGATCGGCCCGGGCTGGTGCGTGTGGATCGCCCCGGCGTCGGGGCCGGCGACCAGGCCGGACGCCTGGCCGGGCAGGGGCGCCGGGGGCACCCCCGCGAGGCCCTCGGGCGGGATCACCGGCGCATCGATCCCCTTGCCGGCCTGCAACGGAGTCGGGGGGGGGATCGGCGCCGCGTCGATCGGCCCCGAGACCGCGGGGGGGAGGATCGGGGGGAGCGGGTCCTGGGCCTCGACCTGCGCCCTGGCCGTCGCCGTCGAGGTGGTGGCGGCGAGGGCCGCGCCCAGCAGGGCCGCGCCGAGCGTTCGTCGATCGTCTCGCATGGGTCTTCTCCCCGCCTTTTATTCGTGTTTCCTTCGGGAATCGAAGAAGGGCCCGGCCCGGGGATCAGTCCGCGAAGCCGTGCGGCCCGACGACCCACTGGTCTTCGCTCCGGAAATGCTTCATGACCTGGAACGGGTCGAGGTAATTGACCGTCGATCGGTGCGGGTGCCGGGTCTTGCCCTCCAGGCGGCCGAGGAAGTAGAACTCCAGGTCGTTCGGCTCCTGGTACAGCTCCCCGGGGCCGGGGGCCGCCTGGCCGTCGACCGGCTCGACCAGCTCGGGGGTCACGAGCACGATCAGCTCGGTCTCGTTCGTCTGGATGACGTTGCGGCTGAACAGGGGGCCGACGACCGGCAGGTCGCCGAGCAGCGGGATCCGCTGGGTCGAGCCGTTGGTCCGGGTCGAGAACAACCCGGCGATGGCCAGCGTCTGCCCCTCTCGCAGCTGCACGACCGTGCGGGCGCTGCGCTCGGTCAGGCCGGGGACGGCCGTGCCGGCCACGGCGATGCCGGTGTTCTGGTTCAGCTCGGAGAAGATCGGCTGCACGTCGAGCCGGATCGAGTCGTCCTCCAGGATCGTCGGCAGGAATTCGAGCAGGGCGCCGAAGTCGCGGAACTCGATCGTGATCGTCGCCACGCCGCCGATGCCGATCTGGGGGACCGGGAAGGGGAAGCTGCCGCCGGCGAGGAACCGGGCGGGCTGGCCGTCGAGGGTCATCAGGGTCGGCTGGGCGAGGATCCGGACCAGGTCGTTCTGCCGCAGGGCGTTCAGGTAGAGCCGGAAGTCGCCGTCGTTGAAGATGCCGAAGAGCTGGGTGTCGAGCGGGTCGGCGAAGAGCATCTGCTCGATGCCGAGCAGGGGCTGGAACGGGGTCACGCCGGCCACGCCGCCGACGACCGAGCTGACGTCGGTGCCGTCGGTCATGCGCTGGAAGTTGACGCCGAGCTGCCGCAGGCCGGTCCGGTTGATCTCCGCGATCTTGACCTTCAGCATCACCTGACGGGGGCCCCGGACCTTCACCCGGTTGACCACGACCAGGCCCGGCTGCACCCCCGAGGGGCTGGCGGCGGCCGGGGGGACGGGGGTCCCGAGCGCCGGCTCTCCGGCGCTGAAGCCCAGGTCGCTGGCCACGCTGCCGACGGCCGCCTGGCCGGAGAGCCGGAGCTCGGACCGGACCAGCTCGAGCACGTCGGCCATGACCTTCGAGTTGGCCGCCTGGCCCTCCAGGATGACGTTCTGGGCGACCTGGCGGACGGTGATGTCGGAGCCTTCCAGGATGGTATTGATCCGGTTCTCGAGCGCCTCCTCGTCGATCGAGACGACCGCCTCGAGCGTCTGCACGAGGTTGCGCTCCTGATCGACCAGGCGGACGGTCGCCCGGCCGAACCCGACCCCGATGACGTTGATGAACCGCAGGTCCCGGGCCTCGGGGTCGGTCAGGGGCTGGACCTCGATGACCCCGTCGTTGTCGTAGGTGATCAGCGTGTCGGCCGAGAGGGGGCGGGTCAGCCGGAACAATCGGGACCGGCCGATGATCAGGTTCACCTCGGAGGGGGGCAGATCCACCGCCTCGATCAGGGTTCCCTGGTCGGGGACCGGGAATCGCTCGGGCTCGTCACCCGGCCCGGCGACCGGGGGCAACCCGGCGTCGCCGGCGGGGGGGGCCGGGGGCGTCTCGGTCTGGATCCGGATCATGCCCCCGGCCGGGGCATCGGGGGCGGGGATCACCGGCGGGGCCACCGGCGGGGCGACGTTGGGCGGCGGGATCTCCGCCTCCTGCGCGAGCAGGCCCGGGCCCCCCGGGCATCCCCCGACGATCGCGACGAGCATGAACCATCGTACGGTCCCCAGAACCGGCCGAGTTCGGACGAGAGTGTGTCGCAGCTGAAACACCCGGTATCCTCCGATGAGTAACCCGGATCGACCTTGCGGCATCGCCGATGACCCGGTCCGGCCGTGAGACTCGTGCGGATTATGTGGACTTTATGGCCACGATAGTCAGTTCATCGACCGGACCCTCCCCTAACTTAAGCCGATCCACCGCACTTGCCCGAGCGGCCCCGGACCCGTCACAATGCGGGACCCGGCCGGGGCGCGACGCCATCGCCGCGACGGCCGGCCCAGGACCTCCTCGATCGCGCACAAAGGCCCCTCCGCGGAGCGGGCCGAGGGACGTTTCATGACCGGTCAGCACCAGCAGCGGCTCGGATTCGGGATCGACGCGCTCGACGCGCTCCTCGGCGGCGGATTGCTCCCGGGCACCCTCACGGTCATCGCCGGGGCCACGGGGGTCGGCAAGACCCAGCTCGGCCTGCGGTGGGCCGACGAGGGGCGACGGGCCGAGGGCCGCCGGGGAGTCCTCTGCGACCTGACCAGCCGGGGAGACGCCCAGAACCACGCCGCCTACGCCCGGTCGCACTTCGACTGGGAGATCGCCCCGTATCGGAGCGACACGAACCTCGACCTGGCCTCGGTCTGGGACCTCGACCGGTCGCTCGGCGACTACTTCCACCCGTTCTCGAAGGCCGGCCGCCGCGTCACCCGCCGCGACCTCGAGTACGACGACTGGCACGCCTGGAAGACCGACCTGTCCCGCGTCCTGCGCAAGTCGGTCGAGTTCTTCTACGCCCAGTTCGTCCGGGGCGTCCGCCGGGTGGTCGTCGACGGCATCGAGCCGAGCGACCGCATGAGCGAGTCGATCCAGTTCGAGTTCTTCGAGTACCTCTATCATCATGTCCTCCGCAAGGAGGACGACTGGGCCGCCCGCGAGCTCTTCCGCGAGCACTACCGGGCGAATGAGCCGCAGGTCATGGCCCACCGCTACGATCACGCCTCGATCGGCTGCCTCTACCTCTACACCACGCCCCACGTCCTGCTCGACGACCTGATGACCCAGCCGATCGGCGAGGGGGACGTCTTCTCCAACGCCAACACGATCATCCTCATGGGCCGGACCCGCCACGAGGGGCGGATGGGCCGCTCCCTCTACGTCGCCAAGCACCGCGGGAGCGCCTGCTCCGACGCGATCGTGCCCTACCGGATCACCGATCACGGCCTGGAGTTCGATCCGAGCTGAGCACGACGGCCCCGGGGCGTCGAGGGGGACGGGCGGTCGCCCCCCCCCCCTCGATCCCGGCTCGCCGATCCCTCACGCGACCGACCGCCTGGAATCCGGGTCGTCACGGCCCGGCGGGCGCCCCCAGGCCGATCAGTCGGTCGCGTCGGCCTGTTTTTCGAGCGGCCTCACGCTCACTTCCTTGAAGTACACCAGGTCGTCGTCGCCGTGGTTCTGCAGGCCGATGTAGCCCCGGGTCTTCCTCGGCTGACGCTTGGGGTCGATGTCGTTCCGGGGCGGCGGGATCGGGTCGCTCGTCGGGTCGAACCGCGAGACCGCTTCGCCGTTGACCGAGACGGCGATCACCTCGCCGTCGAGCGTGATCTCCATCGTGTTCCACTCGCCGGGGCGCGACTCGATTTTCTTCGCCTCGGCGAACGAGTAGATCGCCCCCGTCTGGCTCAAGGGGCTCCCCCGATCGACGATCTGCACCTCATACCCGTTGTGCACGGCGTACCAGGGGTCGTCCGGCTCCTCGGCGATCCGGACGTAGACCCCGGCGTTATCCCGCTCGTCCCCCACCTTGTAGACGACCCGGATCACGCAGTCGCCGAACGTCTCCTTCTCGTAATAGAGCAGGCCCATCCCGCCGACGGTCTTGAACCCGTCCCCGTCCTCCGCCTCCTCGAACGACCCGGGGCCGACCTGCTTCCAGCCGTCGAGCGTCTTGCCGTCGAAGATCACCCGGAACCCGTCCTCCTCGACCACTGCGGGCGAGGCCAGCATCACCACCGAAACCATCAAGGATTGAAGAAGCATCGAAGCTCTCCCGGCAATCCGCGTCGGATCCACGACCGCGAGGCCGCCGGCGCCGCGGCCGGCCCCCCCGCGATCCACTCGATGCCCGACGCGCCTCAAGGCCCGCCGGGCGGAGGGTCGATCGTACCAGGATCCTCGCCCCGATTCCTCGGGCCTGCCCCCGACCGCCCGGGCGGGGTCACTCGGCGCACGGGATGACGGCGGCCGTCGGCCTCGGCAACTCGACGGGCCGGGGGGCCTCGGCCACCGCCTCCGGCAGCACCGCCCGGCTTCGCCTCGGGCGGATCGTCCAGAGGATGCCGCCGATCGTCAACGCCCCGCCGACGACCAGGAACGGCGTGACCGCCTCGCCGAGGAACAGGTAGCCCCAGACGACCGTCAGGATCGGCGCCGCGTTACCGAAGGTGGCCACCTCGCTCGCGTCGAGCCGGGTCATCGCCAGGTTCTGGAAGGCCAGGGCGAAGACCGTGACGATCAGGGTCAGGTGCGCCAGCCCCAGCCAGGCCACCGCCGACGCCGAGCCGATCGCCCCCAGGCCCAGCGGCAGGATCGACCCGTCCCAGTCGAGGAAGAAGAGCGACACGGGCAGATCCATCACGGAGCCGACCACGAACGTCCCCGCCAGCGCCGGGATCGCCCCGTGACGGCGGATCAAGGGCCGGCTGGCGATCATGTACGCCCCCCAGGTCACCACCGCCCCGACGAGCAAGGCGTCCCCCAGGATCGCCCGGGACGCCTCGACCGACCCGTCCCCGCGCAGGCTCCCCAGGCCGATCACCGCCACGCCCAGCACGCTGGCGACGATCCCCACCAGCCGGTCCCCGCGCAGGCGTTCCTGCCCGATCGCGCTGGCGATCAGGAGCACGAACAGCGGGTTCGTCGCGTAGATCAGGCCCACATGGGTCGTCGGCGCCAGCCGGGCGCCCGTCAGGAAGAACAGCTGATTCAGACCCACGCAGAAGAGGCCCGAGGCCAGCACCCGCCCCAGATCCTCCCGGAGCATCCGGCGCAGCGCCCCCCCCTTCATCGCGAACGGCAGCAGGCAGAGCCCGGCCACCCCGAACCGCACCAGGGGGACCAGCGGCAAGGGCAGCTCGCGCACCGCGAGCTTGGCCGAGAGGGCCGTGGTCGATCCGATCACCACCATCAAGATCAGGAAGACGTAAGCCGCCCAGTCCCGCCGTCCGCCCGTCCCGTGATGCGAACCGCCACCGTCTTCCTGACCTGCCATCGAAGCAACCCCAATTGTGAAAATACCGAGACCGATCGCAGCCCGGGCCACCCGGTCCGCGCGTCCCCTCACTATCCTATAGAGGCTCGACAAGGCCGGGAGGTTCGATTCTCGCGAGCGACCGCCCCGCCGAAGCCCGCCGCCGCCGGCCCGAGATGCCCCGGCCGTCTTCGACCCGCCGATCAATCGCCCGAGATCACCTTCAGGCCGATGACCGAGCCGATCAGGAGCGCCAGCAAGGCCACCCTGCTGCCCGTCAGCGGGTCCTTGAACAGGACGATGCCGACGATCGCCGTCCCGCAGGCGCCGATCCCGGTCCAGACTGCATACGCCGTGCCCAGCGGGATCGTCTGGATCGCCCTCGTCAGGAGCACGAAGCTCAGGATGCTCAGGACGAAGAACCCGGCCGAGGGGATCGGCCGGGTGAAGTTCTCGCTCAGCTTCAGGCAGGTCGTAAAGCCGATCTCCGCGAGACCGGCGATCACCAAGACAATCCAGGCCATGAATCATCCGTCCGGGACAGGTTGCCCACTCAAGGTCTCGATTCCAGCGTCATTCTACGCGATCGCCCGCCTCCGAGGCGATCGCAACCGCGATCGATCGGCGCCGACACCGACACCGACCCCGAGCCATCACGCCCCCGGCCGGGCCCCGATCGTCGATGAGTGCAGGGCGATCGCCTCGCGGTAAATGGCTTCCAGGGAATCGACCCGATGGTTCCACCCGAATGCTTCCAGGGCGACTCGCCTCGCGGTCTGCCCCATCCGGCCTCGAAGTTCGTGATCGAGGACGAGGGCCTCCATCGCCTCCCGGAACCCGCGGAGGTATCCCTCCCTGGAGTCCGGGGCGACGGCGACCCCGCCCCCTTCGGGCAGGTAATCGGCCGGGCCTCCCCAGTCGGCGCAGACGATCGGCAGGCCGAGGCAGGCGGCCTCCATGACCACCGCCCCCCCCGGTTCCTGCAAGCTGGGGAAGGCGAACACGTCGCAGCGCCTGAGCTCGTCGATCGCCTCCGACGACTTCATCCAGCCGAGGAATTCCACCCGATCCGAGACGCCCAGCCGATCGGCCAGCCCTTGCAGGTTCGCCCGTTCCGGGCCGTCTCCGATGATCACGAGTTCCGCCTGCTCTCGGAGGACCGCCGAGCCCGCGAGGCTTCGGATCAGGACGTCGATCGCCTTGAACTGGACCAGGCGGCTCATCGTGGCGATGCGCACCGGGGCCTGCGTGCGCCCCCGGTCGCGATCGATCGACCACTCCGACAGGTCCACCGCGTTGGCCCGGAGCAGCCGCAGCCGGTCGGGCGGAGGCGGCACGGGGAGGCTCCTCGCCGTCCGGTCGTTCGAGACGAGCGTCAGGGTCGGGCGGGCCGCGAGCAGGCGGTGGAGCGAGGGCGCCAGCCGCCTCCCCAGGGCGATCACCCCCCTCGTGATCCAGGACTCCTGCGAGGCGAACGCCGGGGGATAGCTGATGTCTCCGTTCAGCGGCCCGAGCACGAACGGGCGCCCGGTCCGCACGACCGTCAGGATCCTCGGGGAAATCGGGATCGGCTTGTGGACGAGGTCCACGCCGTCCATCGACTCGAGCAGCGAGGAGACGGTCCGATCCATCATGATCTTGAGGAGCTGGCCGCCGGTGAACTCCCTCAGGCGTTCCGGCAACCAGGAGGTGAGCCTCCAGACGAGTCGCTGGGCCGAGGTGTCGGGCACGAACTGCGTCCGATCCACCAGCTCCGGCACGTCCTGGGCGATGTCCCTCCGGCACCGCTCGTGCGTGATCAGCCGGACGTCGTGCCCCCGGGCGATCAATTCCCGGGCGTAGTGGATGGGCCTCGCCGCCTCGCCCCCCATGCGGAACGACATGTTGGGCGCGTAGACCACGATTCGGAGCCGCAGGCCGCCGGGGGCCGGGTCTTCGAGGGGGATGGGGCGATGGCTCTGCGCACTCATCGTGTTGTCGAACCCTTGGGGCTGAGGGGTGGCGGGGCCTGGCGGCCCGGCGAACCGGGGCCGGTCGCGAGCGATCGGGGCGGCGGGCGGCGGGCGGCGGGCCTCGGCGGGCGCTCGGGATCCTCGGGCGTCGTGATTCTATTCGAAGTCACGCATGATCATCCAGGGAAGAGTCCCCAGGGCCACACGATCGCCGCCGATTCGCAACGAGGCCGTCACACGCGGCCCGAGCCCGACGTTCCTCGCCTCGTCGGTCCATCCCACGCCGTCTCAGCGGGCGGCGGCCGAGACCGGCCGGCCGGTCTCGATCGGCGGGGAGCCCTGCGCCTTCTGGAACGCCCGCTGCCGCTCCAGCCTCGTCTGCTCGAAGAGCGAGCGATAGAATCCCTCCTCGGCCTCGGTGAACTCCAGCCCGCGCCGCCCCTTGACGATCCGGGCCGTCTCGAACATCTGCTCCAGGTCGAACCCCCTGGCCACCTTGCCCCAGAGGACGCTGGAGAAGCTCGGCACGTGCTTCGGCAGGAGCCAGCCGGCGGGCAGGACGTTGCACATCACGCCGATCGAGGTCCCCGTGTTCAGCATGCTGCCGAGCCCCGTCCGCGAGTGGTCGCCGATGAAGCAGCCGACCTTCGCCTGGCCGGTCGGCACCGGGTCGCCTCGCAAGGGCACCTCGACCTCGCCGTAGTCGTTCCGCAGGTCGCTGTTCGAGGTGATCGCCCCCAGGTTCACCCACTCTCCCACGTACGAGTGCCCCAAAAACCCCTCGTGGTACTTGTTCGAGTACCCCTGGACGATCGACGCCTCCACCTCGCCGCCGACCCGGCAGGCCGGGCCGATCGTCACCGCCCCTCGAATGTTCGCGCGGAACAACTGCGTCCCCGGGCCGATCACGCAGGGCCCCTCGATCCTCGTGAACGGCTGCACCCAGACATCCCTCCCCACGATGATCGGCCCGTTCGTCGCGTCGAAGACCGTGTAGGGGTCGATCCGGGCCGTCTCGTGGATCCGCAGCTGATCGGGCGACCCGACCAGCGCCATCGACTGCAGGTGGCGGTTCGTCACCGAGTCGCCGCCGAGCGCCTCGAAGTCGTCTCGGATGGCCTGCTCGTTCAGCGAGACCAGGTCCCACGGCCGGTCGACCCAGTGGCCGCCGACCTCCTCGCCGTCGACCTTCGCCAGCAGGTCGTCGAACCACTCGTCGATCCGATGGCTCGTCAGCGCCACCGCCCGCTCCGGACCCGCCACGGCGCAGGCGGGCCGGCCGTTGCACAGTCCCAGCCACGGCGCCGCGGTGGTCGACGGCTCGAAATCCTTCGGCGGCACCCAGCGGGAGTTGGCCACGATCACCGGCCCCTGGGCCAGCCAGTCGCCGTCGTTGAGGACCGTGTGGGGGTCGCGCTCGCGGACGATCGGCTCGAGGACCGACCGCACGATCGCCGCCCGACGCGCCGGCCCCGGCCCGACCCCGAAGGCCCGGGCGACCCGATCTCCCAGCGTCACCGCCCCCAGCCGCAGGCCATAGGCCGGGCGGGTGAGCGTCAGCGGCTCCAGGCCGACGACGGCCATGTCTTCGACGAAGCAGAGACGCATGGGAGGCTCCTTCCATGATGCCGGGTGAGTGTCGAGCCGCTCGGAGCGGGGGGTCGACGCGAGGCGAGGGGCCGCTGACCCCGTTTGATCGAGGGCCGAAGGCCGCCGTCGCCCGGATCCGATCGTGCTCGCGAGCCCCCGTTCCCTGGTCCGAATCCCGCAAGCGACCGGGCGTTTGCGTGCGCGGATTATAGCGGCCGGACGCCCCCCGGCTACCCCGATTTGCGGCCGACCGCGCCGACGGTCGCCGCACAGGCCTCACCGCACGCGGTGAAACCGCACCTCATCCCGATCCGTGTCGAGCAGCGCCACGGTCCATTCCCTCGCCCGGTGGAGGGCCCCCGGGTTGACCTGGCGGATCGGCCCGTCCCGCTCGTCGAGCTATTGATGCGAGTGGCCGAAGAGCAGGTAATCCGGCTCGGCCGCGAGCAGGCGCCGGAATTCGCCCGTCAGGTGGCCGTGCGTGACCCCGACCCGGCGCCCCGCCAGCTCCAGCTCCGCCGCCCAGCCGTGCAGACTCCCGCCGGTCGCCCCGACCGCCCGCTCGATCCCCTCGAGGTCGAAGTCGTTATTCCCGAGCACGTAATGGCACGCGAGCCCCGCCCCGGCGACCGTGTGCACGACCGACGCCTCGGTCAGGTCGCCGCAGTGGATCAGGATCTCGGCCCCCTCGGCCGCCAGCAGGGCCACCGCCGCGGCCGTGCGCCCGATCTGGTCGTGAGAGTCGGACAGGATTCCGATGCGCATGATTGGAAGGAACTCTCGATCGGACGCGGATTCCCTTGGCGACATCACCGCCGGATCGTAGAATACCCTCGGACCATCGGCCTGTCGGCCCCGAATCGCTCCGTGATCGTCTCCCGTCTTCATCGCTCGCGGGCCGATCGACCGCTGGTGTCCGCGCGACGCCCCTTGTCGGGGCGGCGATCGATCGGCCGACCGGAACCGGCCGATCGCGGAAGATCGGGCCAGGCCTCGCAGGTGATCTCGTCCCTCGGACTCCCGAACGGCCGTCGCCTCGTGCTGCGCCGATCGTCCCTGTCTCTACCCGCTCCGAGCGGGGAGGTGTCCCATGTTCACGACCGACGCCAAGACCCAGCCCCGGATCGACCGATCGGCCGATCGCACGAACGACACGTCCGTCGATCCCCACCTCGTCCGAGCCCCCGAGCCGGCCGTCGAGGCCCCCGACCGTGGCGATGACCGCGTCGAACCGCTCGAAGACGCCGTCATCCGCCATGCCGAGGCCCCCGATGCCGGCGACTGCCGCGCCGACCTGGCCGAGCAGGATTACACGCACGGACGCAGCATGACCTGATGAGGACGGAAGCCGCTCCGCCCTTCTTCGCTCGGAGTGATCGATCGATCGCCGCCGGAATCCCGTTCCGGCAATCCCCGCCCCCGACCGTTCTTCGGGGCACGCCGCGTCCTCGATCTCCCGAACGCCTTTCCCCCGATCTTCGCGCCCTTGCTCCCAGTCCCTCCTTCGATCGGGCGATCGGGACGTCTCACACCCCTCCCCCGGCGTGATCGCGGGGGAGAGGGTGGCCCCCTCGCGGGATGAGCGGAGGGCTCTGGCCCCCCCCGTAGCCCCCTTCGGTCGATCGAGCCCGGGACGTCTCCGAGTCGGATCGGCCTCGTCATCCGCGAGCGTCCCCCAGGCTCCTCAACCCCCTTCGGGGCGAAGCAAACGTCCCGGGCCGGCTCGATCGCGGTTCCAACTCCACCCGGTGACCATGGGGGGAGCGACCCGACGTCCAAATCACCCGAAGTCGATCCACCCGGGTCGTCTTCGAGTGCCCGGATCCCGAGCGAGGGCACCGTCAACTTGCGGACTGGACCCCCGACTCATGGCTACTCGCGGTGTCGGCCCATCGTCCGGGGATCGCGGGCGATCACGGCCTCGGCGATCGACTCGGGCAGGAACTCGATGACCCAGTAGCGCCCGACCTTCCAGCCGACGAAGCCGCGATCGGCGTTGACCACGTACGAGTCGAGCCGGTGGAAGCGGTGCTCCGCGGACATCCCCTCCATCCAGGCCCGGAACTCGGGGGATTCGAGCGGCGAGTCGTACGTATCGACGTGGAAAAGCACGTAGCGCAGCGGCCGATCGGCCGTCGGCCGGGCGGCCGGGCGCCGGGCGGCGTAGATCGCCCGGTTGCAGAGATAGCTGGCGGAGATGCCGGTGATCCACTGCTTCGGCTCGAAGTCGAGGCCCAGGTCGGCCTTCATGCAGAGGAGGTCGGCCGACCGGGCCTGCTCGGGCCAGAACCAGCGGGCGAACTCGCGGTCGCGGGCGGCGCTGATCATGTGATAGGGGGACGTGACCGCCTGCACGAGGTTCCCGGCGCCGATCAGGAGCAACCCGCCCACCGCCAAGCCTCGCAGGCGGGCCGCCCGCCCTTCCGACCGCACGAACCCCAGCAACCGCCCGACCCCCAGCCCGGCCAGCAGGCAGGCCGCCGGCGCCAGGTGCTGGGCGATCCGGGCCTCCCCGCCGTACGGGTAGCGTCCCAGCGCGGCGGCCACCAGGTTCAGGGCGAACGGCAAGGCGAGCAACCCGGCCAGGGCGTAGCGCTTCCCCCGGATAAGGGCCATCAGCCCGACGAGCACGGCGATCAACGTCAGGGTGCTGCCGCCGTTGTCGCCGCCGATCGGGTAGGCGAGGAGATTCCCGGCATGACTCCGCACGAGCCAGGCGAGGGTGGCCAGCCCCCCCTCAGACAGGGGGGGGAACGCCTTCGACCAGTACGGAATCAGGTATTCCGTCCGCAGCCACTCGCTCTGAGCCGTCGCCAGGTGGAAGCGGAAGAGCGCCAGGAAGGTCAACGCCGAGGTCATCGCCAGGCCGGCGTATGCCGCCCAGATCCGCCGCGATCGGGCCTTCCAGACGCTCGGGAGCAGGGCCACGCCCACGCCCCCGACCACGAACACCGCCGTCAACGAACCGGCCAGGGCGACCGGGGCCGCGATCGCCAGGAGCCAGAGCCGCCGCGCCCGCCGCGGCTCCTTCAGCCAGAGCACCGCGAGCAGGAGCACGGCCGTCGCCGCGAGCAGGTCCGTGGCGTACGACTTCACCTCGTTGCCGTGCCGGATCGGCGAGTAGGCGACCGCCATGAACCCGACGGCGATCGGATACCCCCAGCCGGGGACGCTCCGCTTCGCCAGGCGATCGAACAGCACCAGGCCCCCGATCGCGCACAGCGTCGGGAACAGTCGCAGCGTCCACTCGTTGTAGCCGAGCAGCTTGACGACCGTCAGCTCGGCCCAGAGGAAGAGGATCGGGCAGACCTGCAAGTACTCAAGCGGCCCGGCCAGGTCGCGATACCCCCGGCCGATGAAGTTGACCGCGACGAACGCCTCGTCGTGCCAGAGCGGGTAGCGCAGGAGCCATCGGATCAGCCGCAGGGCGATGCCGATCGCCAGGAACCCGAGCGCCCATCGGCGGATCACTCGGGGATCGGCCATCGGCCGGGCGGCGTCGGCGGGGAGTGCGGAACTCACGGGACGACCCCTCCGGGCAAGCAAGACAAATCGATCGAGGACCAGACCGAGGCGAAACGTCGTTGCAATGCTGGGGAGGGGCTCCCGCTCCCGCTCCCACTCCCGACCTCTTGTTCCCCGCAGGAGGGGGCTCCGCCCACCGATCTCAACCGGATTCGATGGGCGGAGCCCCCTCCTGCGGGAGACGACCTCAACTCGGATCGAGGGGGGGCAGGACCCTCCTCCGGGTGAAACAGTCCGGACCGGCGACCGTCAGCCTCGCTCTCCGTCCTCGAGCCGGGCCGACGCATCGACCAGCGCCTGCACGGCGACCCGGAACCGCTGGCGGGCCTGGGGGCCGGCCGAGGCGAAGGCCGTCGCGAAGTCGTCCCCCTCGACCCAGCAGACGACCTCCATCACCTGCCGGGTCATGAGTTCGAGCATCTCGTCGATCGTCGGCGTGGCGACCGCGACGGGGCCGGATCGCGCCAGGTCGCGCAGCTCGCCGAGCGTGTCCCCCGGGAACGGCGGCACCTCGGCATGGCCGGGCGCCGCGGCGGCGGGATCGAGGTCCCCCCCCGATCGGCCGCGGCGGGGAGGAGGGCCGAACCCGTCGTCCTCGTCGCTGCGGCGGGCCCGGGGTTCCTCGGGCATGTCGCCGCGACCGGGGAGGAACTCGTTCGGGTCGCGGGGCAGGCCGGGGTTCGGGTAGAACTTGCCGTCGGCGCCGACGCGCCCCTTGCCGGGGCCGATCTGGCCGGCCCCGACCAGGTCGTTGCGGACCCGGGCCACCAGGTCCCGGCTGACGCCCAGCTCGCGGGCGAGTTGGCGGTCGGAGCGCTCGGGGTCGAGCCGCAGGCGGATCTCGACCGCCCGGCGCCGCTCCTGGCGGCGGAGCGGCAGGCCGTGCGTCAGGTTCGCCCCGGCGGCGAAGATCAGGGCCTCGTTGTACGACCCGTCGCGCACCTGCGCGGGGATCCTCGGCCGATTCTGGGAGACGAACGCCGCGTGGCGGTGGAAGCCGTCTGCCAGGAGCCACTGGCCGTCCACGTCGAAGACGGTGACCGGCGGCAGGTCCTCGCTCGACTCGGCATAGCGTTCGATCGTCTCCGGGTCGAGCTGGTCCCGCAGGTTCAGGGCGGGGTCGAGCACGATCTCGTCGACCGGCAATTCGCGGACATCCATGGGCGGCCCTCCCTGGCCGCTCGGGCTGTTCGATTCCGACGGCCCCGCCGAGCGATCCGGAGCGGGGTCGACACCGGGCCGACTGTATCGCAAGATGCCGGGACTGTGAACCGCAACTCGATCGGGGCCCGTCGGGGACGTCTCTCATGCCACTTCGGATCGTCGTCACCGGGGCGAGCGGGCAGCTCGGCGCGTATGTCCTCGACCGGCTCGGGCCGACCGGCCACGAGGTCATCGGCTGGAGCCGGTCGGCGCCGGGCCATCGGGCCGGCTTCCCGATCGAGGCCGTCGACCTGCTCGACCTCGAGGCGATCGGCCGGGCCTTCGAGCGCGCCCAGCCCGACGCCATCCTCCACCTCGCCGCGATCAGCTCGGTCGACCAGGCGTTCCGGGACCCGAAGGCCGCCTTCACCGTGAACGCCAAGGCCACCGGCTTCATCGCCGCCAGGGCCAGCCTGATGGGCTGCCGGGTCGTCTTCGCGTCGACCGACATGGTCTTCGACGGCCTCAGGGGCTGGCGCGAGGAGGACGACGACGCCGAGCCGGTCTCCACCTACGGCGCCTCGAAGAAGGAGGGGGAGCGGCAATCCCTGCTCCCCTATCCCGGCCTCCTGCACAATGCCGTGGTCCGGCTCAGCCTGCTCTACGGCCCCTCCCGGATCGAGAAGCCGACCACCCTCGACCGGGTCTTCGACGCCCTGCGTGCCGGCCAACCGCAAGCGTTCTTCGCCGACGAGTTCCGGACCCCCCTCGACTACGCGACCGCCGCCGACGGGCTCGTCCGGATGGTCGAGGAACGGGACCACTCGGGGGTCTTCCACCTGGGAGGCCCGGAGCGCCTGACCCGGTTCGAGATGATGGGCCGGCTCGCCCTGCATGCGGGCCTGCCCGTCCACCTGATCAGCCAGAACCGCCAGGCCGACGTCCCCGCCCCCGAGCCGCGTCCGCGCGACATCTCGCTCGACTCGACCCGGATCGAGGAGGCGCTCCCCGGGTTCTCGCGGCCGACGCTCGAAGCCGGGCTCGACCGCTGCCGCGCCGAACCCTGATCGCCCCGGGGGCGTCCCCGCCTCACCCGCGAATATGACCGTTGCCGAACACGACCCACTTGGTCGTGGTCAGCTCGCGGAGCCCGCAGGGGCCTCGGGCGTGGAACTTGTCGGTGCTGATGCCGATCTCGGCCCCGAGGCCGAGCTGGCCGCCGTCGTTGAACCGGGTGCTGGCGTTGACGAGCACGGCCGAGCTGTCCACCTCGGCCACGAATCGCCGGGCGGCGCGGAGGTCGTCGGTCACGATCGTCTCGGTGTGGCCCGAGCCGTATCGGGCGATGTGCCCCATGCCGGCGTCCAGGTCATCGACGACGGCGACGGCGAGGATCAGGTCGAGGTATTCCGTCTCCCAGTCCTCGCTCGAGGCGGGGACGATCGACGGCACGATCGATCGGCTCGCCTCGTCGCCGCGCAGCTCGACGCCCGCCTGACTCAGGGCCTCGGCGGCCTCGGGGAGGAATCGCGGGGCGATCTCGCGGTGGACGAGCAGGGTCTCCGCCGCGTTGCAGACCCCCGGGCGCTGGGTCTTGGCGTTGAGGACGATCGAGACGGCCATCGCCGGGTCGGCCTTCGCATCGACGTAGACGTGGCAGTTCCCCTGATAATGCTTCAATACGGGCATCTTCGCCTCGGCCACGACGCGGCGGATGAGGCTCTCGCCCCCCCGGGGGATGGCCAGGTCGATGAACTCGGGCATGCCCAGCAACAGGCCGACGGCCTCGCGGTCGGTCGCGCCGACGTATTGCACCGCCTCGCTCGGCAGGCCCGCCGCGTCGAGCTGCTCGGCCAGGACGGCGTGCAGGGCCAGGTTCGTGTGCCGGGCTTCCTTGCCGCCGCGCAGGATGACCGCGTTGCCGCTCTTGACGCAGAGCGCAGCGGCGTCTGCGGTCACGTTCGGCCGGCTCTCGTACATCATGAAGATGACGCCGAGCGGCACGCGCAGCTTCGTCACCTCCAGGCCGTTCGGGCGGCGATAGCCCTCGATCACCTCGCCCACCGGGTCGGGCAGGGCGGCCACCTCCTCCAGGGCGACGGCGATCTGATCGACCCGACTCGGGTTGAGCGTCAGGCGGTCGACGGCCGCCTGGGTCAGGCCGAACTCGGGGGCAGCCGCGACATCCTGGGCGTTGGCGTCGAGGATCGCCCCGACGTCCGCGCGCAGGGCCTCGGCCGATCGCATCAGCCACTCATTCTTCGCGGCCCCCGACGCCGAGGCGAGCGACCGAGCGGCGAGCTTGGCCCGCGTTGCGAGCGATCGGCACTGATCCAGGAGTGTTTCGAACATGACCTGTGACGCCATGAGGGTTCCTCTGAAAAAAGTTGCGAGTGGGTGGCCGGGGCAGAGCGCAGCGTGCCCCGGGGGACAGGGCCCACTCGCCCGGGGCACGCTGCGCTCTGCCCCGGCCACCCACCGTGTTTCTCGGTCCTGGTGCCCCTTGGAAGGGGCATGGCTGTTCGTTCCGTTTCTGTCGGAGGTTGGGGCGTGAGGAATGGCCGTCGTTCGCAAGGCACTCAAGAGGAGGGGCGCATCGCCGACCAGACCTTCACGGCGTCGGCCATCGGCCCGACGTCGTGGACCCGGACGACGTCGGCCCCCGCCTCGATCGCCAGCAAGGACGAGACGACCGAGGCCGTCGCCCGGTCCGACACGCCTCGGCCGGTCAAAGTTCCGAGGAACCGCTTGCGGGAGGTGCCGATCAGGATCGCGCACCCGAGCCCGGCGAACCGGTCGAGACGGCGGAGCAACTGCCAGTTGTGCTCCTCCGTCTTGCCGAAGCCGATCCCCGGGTCGATCGCGATCCGCGATCGCTCGATGCCGAACGACTCCGCCCGCTCGATCCGGCGGGCCAGCGCCTCGTACACCTCGGCGACCACGTCGGCATAGGTCGGGTCCTGCTGCATCGTCCGGGGAGAGCCCTGCATGTGCATCAAAACGACCCCGGCCCCGGACTCGGCCACGACGCGGGGCATCTCGTCGTCGCCGAGCAACCCCCGGATGTCGTTGATCACCGAGGCCCCGGCCCGGAGCGCCGCCCGCGCGACCTCGGCCTTCGTCGTGTCGATCGACAGCGGCACATGCGACCGACCGGCCAGCGCCTCGACCACGGGCACGACCCGGCGGATCTCCTCGTCCACCGAGACGGGATCGGCCCCCGGTCGGCTCGACTCGCCGCCGAGGTCGAGCAGGTCGGCCCCGTCCGCGATCAATTGCTCGGCGCGGGCCAGGGCACTCGCGAGGTCGGGCACCAGGCCGCCGTCGGAGAAGCTGTCGGGCGTCAGGTTCAGGATGCCCATGATCGCCGGCCGCCGGACGACCCGATCGGGCAAGGTCCAGTCGGCCAATCCCGGCAGGGTCCCGAGCACGACCAACGCGATCAACAGCAGCAACAGGGCGCAGCTCACCGGCACGGCGTCTCGATCCGATCACGTCTCCCGGCGGCGGCGAGGCCCCCCGGCCGATCGACCGGCCGGACCGGGGGCATCCCGAAGGGTCACCAGGGCTCTTCCATCATATTAACGATATCGACCGCCGCGCGGCGAATGGCTTCCTGATAGGCCAGGAAGGCCGTCTCGCCCGGCTCGGGGAAGAAGGGGACCGTCTGGGTGAGCACGACCTTGGGCGGCTCCCTGTCGGGGTCGGTCGGATTGCGGAGGTCTTCCCAGCTCACCTCGATCGTCAGCTCGGCAAACAACTGGCGCGGCAGGTTGTTCGGGCTGACGACGGCGTTGAACTTCGGCGCGTAGAGGACCGTGCCGGAGAGGATCGTGTCGGCCTTCTCGGCCGAATCGACCACCCGGTAGGTGGTGCGTTCCTCGATCTCCTTGACCAGCTCCTCCTGCAATCGGATGTTGATGTCATCGCGGAACGAGAAGGAGCGGAAGATCGGCACGTAGACCGTGCGGATCGACTCGTCGAACGGGGCCCGCAGCGTGTACCCGCACCCGCCGCCCATCGCGGCCAGGGCGGCGATCGCAGCGAGCAAGGCGAAGCGGCCGGGGGCGCCTCGGATTAGAGTTCGGGACATCGCCATCGCGGGACCTCCTCTGCCGGCCCTTCTCGTCGGCCGATCGCCCTCGATGGGGCGCGTCCTGTGTTCCGGGTCGTGTTCGGACCGATCCGATCAAAAAGGCCCCCGATCAGGGGCCCATCGTCGAGCCGGGGCCGAGCCCGCCGGGGTTCCCCGAGCTGATCCCCTGGGAGAACGGGTCGTTGCCGCCCGGCTGGACCATCATCTTCGAGGGGGCGGTCTCCTTGCGCGGCATCGTGGCCAGCTCGGCCAGCTGGGCCCGGGCCTTCTCGGCCCAGTTGCTCCGGGGCCATTTCTGCACGATCCCGCCGAAGTAGTATTCGGCGGAGATCACGTAGCCGGCGCTGCGGTACCACTCGCCCATCGTGTAGTCGCGCTCGGCCTCCTGGTCGGCGATCAGGTCGAGCGTGTGATAGATGTCGTCCGAGGTGCTGGTGAGCCGTTCCGGGAACAGTTGCATGGCCCTCTTGGCGGTGTCGCGTGCCTGGGCCAGGCCGGTGAAGTCGTACTCGGGGCCGATGTAGGCATTGAGCTTCGAGTCGACGCTCGACATCAAGGCGTCGTGGAGCAGGGGGCTCTTGGGGTGGTCATTGATGAGCTGGTCGTAGTAGAAGGCCGCCGTCTCGTGGTCGCCGGACTCGGAGTAATGGTCGGCGATCAGCTTCACGGCGGCGTCGGCCAGCGGGCCGGCCGGGTCGTTCTGCCGGACGTGTTCCAGGACCGAGACGGCATGGCCTCCGGTGTCGATCAGGGGCAGCCCCCCCCGGAATCGGGCGTGCCAGGGCAGGGGGGGTTGGTCCTCCGCCGGCCGGACCTGGTTGAGCCACGTCTGGGCGATCTGGAATTCCCGGGAGACCGCCTCGTCGAGGTGAGGCGTGCCGGGATACTCCTTGAGCAATTCCTCGAACGTGTCGTGCGCCCCGACGTAATTCCCCTTCTTGAAGCGGATCTCGCCCAGGTAGAAGAGCGACCGCATGCCCCAGGGCGACCGCCGGCGGTCGAAGTCGTCCAGCCCTTCCAGCTCCGTGAGGGAGTCGGCGAACCGCTTGATCCCCGACGGCCGTTCCTTGCGGGCGATCCGGGCGAAGGCCCGCTCGGCGGCGTCGAGATCCCCCTGGAGGTAGAGCTGCTCGGCCGCCTCGAATTCGGCCGCCCGGCGGTCCTCGGTGGTCGCGTCCTTCGAGGCCCAGCCGTCGGGGCGAAGGACCAGGCCCCCGCCCCCGGCGCGGCGAACCTGGTCGTCGGCTTGCGGGACCCCCATCCATCGGGCGAGCAAGGCCTGGCGTCCCGGGGCATCGACGTCGGCCCCGCGACGGGCCGTCGGGAGCAGGCCGCGGAGGCCGGGAGACGAGCCCCCTCGGCAGCCGGCCGAGGCCAGCGCAACCGCCAGGGCCGCCACGGCCACGACGAAGGCCGGGGGAGAGAAGGCTCGGGATCGGGGCAGGGGCTCGGACATCCGTGTCTCGCTCCGACTGGCTGAGTCGGCTCAGAAAGAGGCCGCGTGGACCCGACCCCCTCGGCCGACCCGCTTCGCGTCCATCATCACACCCACCGGTTCGGGGTCCCGACCCTTGCGGCCCGAAGCCGATCCGATCAGACGAAGGAGAGGAGGCGAGGCCTCCGACCCATGAGATGACTGATGATCGCCCCGACGGTCGCCCGCACCGGCCCGAGCACCTCCGGATGCCCCCAGGTCGCCTTCCAGGCATCGCCGGGCGAGGCGAGGGCGCGGATCGTGGCGAGCGTCTCGGCCGAGAGGGTCGCCACGTGCGGCTGGCCGGGCCGGCAGCCGGCGCACAGGACGCCGCCGGTGGCCAGGCCGAAGGCGACCCGGTGGTCGGGGGCCGTCGGGGGGCGCCCGCAGTGGACGCAGTGATCGAGTGCCGGCATCAAGCCCAACTCCCGGAGACAGGCCAGCTCGAACCGGAGGGTCCGGCTCGGGCGCGAGACGGGGTCGCCCAGGTGACGAAGCGTCACCCGGGCCGCGTCGAAGAGCTTCGGGTGCGGGTCGTGGCGGTCGGTCAGGGCGTCGAGCAACTCGGCGACGTAGCAGCCGGCGTAGAGGGCCGCGAGATCGCGGCGGAGTGGTTCGAAGTGCTCGTCAAGCACGGCCTCGGTCAGCAGGTCGAGGGCATCGGACGCCTTGTGAAGCACCACGATATCGCAGACGCTCAGCAGGTCAAGCCCGGACTGGAACGGCGACTTCAGCCGCCTCGCACCCTTGGCCAGGGCCGAGACCTTCCCCAGCTCCCTCGTGAAGAGCGTCAGGACCCGGCTGGTCTCGAAGACCTCGACCGATCGGATTACCAGGGCGGGGGTGCGAATCGCGGCCAAAGGGGGATGTTCCGTTGCGGATTGACTGGACTCAACTCCGAAAACAAGGCCCCCCCCGCTCTCACGGAGAGGGCAGCAAATTCAAGCCGTTCCCCCCGCGTGCGAGGAGAGCGCCTCCTCGGCATCTTTTGCAGGGTGCTGTCGAGTCTTCGGAGACGCACCGACCCGGGATGGAAGGCCAGCGGTGCGTCTCCGAAGACTCGACAGCACCCGACGAGACTCCGACCCCCGCCCCCGCCTGCGGGGGAGAGGGTGGCCGCCAGGCCGGGTGAGGGGGTCCGCTGACCCAGACGCCATGCCTCGCGTTCATGCAGGGGCCCCCTCACCCCGGCCCTCTCCCCGCTCGCGGGGAGAGGGAGACGGAGCCGATTCAACCCTCGCCCCCGTGAGCCGGGAGACGGTGGCTGATTCGACCCTCGCCCCCGCGAGCGGGGGAGAGGGTTGCCGAAGGCCGGTTGAGGGGGTCCGCCAACCCGAACATGCGAAATCGAGCAACCCTCTTATCCGACGGAATGCTCAAGGCTCTCCCGGGGCCGCAGGTCGATCCGAACCCGCCGGATCGAGTGGTCCCCCACCTCGGTCACGGTGAACTCGACCCCGCGGTCGAGGAACGAGACGCCCGGCTCGGGCAATCGGCCGAGGGCGTTGAAGGCGAACCCGCCGATGGTCTGATAGTCGGCGTCGGTCGGCAGGTCGAGGTCGAGCCGCTCGTTCAGGTCGTCGAGGCTCATCCCCGCGTCGACCTCGTAGAGCGACTCGGCGATCCGGACGATCGGGTCTTCCGGGGTCGGGTTGTCATATTCGTCGTCGATGGCGCCGACGATCTCCTCGAGCAGGTCTTCGAGCGTGACCAGGCCGGCCACGCCGCCGTACTCGTCGAGCACGATGGCCAGGTGGACGCGCTGGCGGCGCATCTCGTCGATCAGGTCCGAGGCCCGCTTGGTCTCCGGCACGCGGAGCGGGGGGCGCACCAGTCGCCTGAGCCGGACGGCGTCGAGGCCCGGCCCGTCGAGCAGCTCGCCGAACAGGTCCTTGGCGTAGAGGATGCCGAGGATGTCGTCGCGATTCTCGCCGAAGAGCGGGATGCGGCTATGGCCCGAGGTGATGATCGCCCGGGCCGCCTCGGCCGCGGGGGTGCTGGCGGCCAGGGCGACCATGGCCGACCGCGGGGTCATGATCTCCCCCACGTCGCGCCGCTCCAGCGCGACGAGGTGCTCGATCCGGTCTCGGGTGGCCTCGGTCAGGTCGTGATCGGCCTCGGCCGCCGAGCGGAGCGACCGGATCTCGACCTCGACGCTCACCGGGCGGGGCCGGGCGTTGCGGCGGGGCCCCTTGCGGCGGCGTTGCACCGAGGCCTCCAGCGCAGCCCCGGCCGAGAGGACCGGCACGGCCAGGCTGTTCAGGACCCTGACGATCGGCCAGGTCCCGTCGAGCACCGCCTCGGCGTGGACGCGCCCGGCGACCCCGGCGACGACGCGGAGCGCCAGGCCCGCCGCGATCCAGGCCGCGATCAGGGCCCAGTCGTCGACGATCGCCGGGTGGTAGGCCTCGGCGACCCCGAGCAGGGCGAGCAGCAGCAGGCCCGAGGCCGTGGCATGGACCGCGCACGAGCGCTCGGTCTGCTCCCAGTCGGCCTCGATCGCGTCGGCGCGTTCGGGGCGGCCGTTGGCCTCGCACTGGGCCTCCAACTGACTGCGGGAGTAGGTCAGCAGCGCCCGGGAGATCAACACCGCCAGGCCGTGCCAGGCGGCCATCACCAGGGCCGCGACCAGGATGATCCCGAAGGCCAAGGCGCTCAAGAACCTGCCTCCTGTGCCGATGCCTCGAATCCGACGACCCCGGGATCGAGGTCGCGAGGCGGGCGGGCGATGCCCATCGCGTCGAGAATCTCGTCCTCCCGGCGGCGCATGCGGTCACGCTCCGCCTCGGTCAGGTCGTCGTAACCACACAGGTGGAGCAATCCGTGGGTCAAGTACAACGCGAATTCCGCGTGGGGGTCAAGGCCGCATCGCGCGGCCACCGTCACGGCCATCTCGGCCGAGATGGCCAGGTCTCCGGAGAACCCGGGCTCGCCGGGCTCGGAGAGCAGGAAGCTCACCACGTCGGTCGCCCAGTCGTGGTCGAGGTGGCGCCGATTGATCTCCCGGATCGACGGGTTGTCCACGACGGCGATCGAGAGGCTGCCGTCTCGCACGCCTTCGAGGCCCAGGACGCCGCGGGCGAGGGCCCGCACGCGGTCGGGGTCGAGGCGCAGGTGCCCCTGGGTATCGCTCAGGTCGATCTCAAGGGTCGGGGGGCTCGGGTCGTCGGGGGGTGCGGTCATCGGGGTGTCAGGCGGTCCGTTGCTGGGGGTATTTCACGCGGCCGTGGTAGATGCCGATGAGTGACTTGGTGATGCTCTCGCGGATGGCGGCGATCTCCCGGATCGTCAGCTCGCACTGGTCGAACTGGCCGTCGCGCAGGCGCTTGTCGATCAGATCCTCGACCAGCCCTTCGAGCCGGGCCGGGGTCGGGTCCGACAGGGCCCGGCTGGCGCTCTCCGAGGCGTCGGCCATCATCAAAATGGCGGCCTCCTTCGATTGCGGCTTCGGGCCGGGGTAGCGGAAGGCGCTCTCCAGGACGATCGAGGCGTCGGGGTTCCCGTCTCGCCGGCGGTTGGCCTCGTGGTAGAAGTATTCGACCAGCGTCGTGCCGTGGTGCTGCTCGATCAGGTCGATGATCCGGGCCGGCAGGTTGTGCTGGCGGCCCAGCTCGACGCCGTCCTTGACGTGGCCGATGATGATCAAAGTGCTCATCGCAGGCGCCAGGTTCGCGTGCCGGTTGACCGTGCCCGGGGTCTGATTCTCGATGAAGTAGTTCGGCTTGAGCATCTTGCCGATGTCGTGGAAGTAGGCCCCGACCCGCACCAGCAGTCCGTCGCAGCCGATCTTCTCGGCCGCCGCCTCGGCGATCGTACCGACGGTGATCGAGTGGTTGTGCGTCCCGGGGGCGCGTCGGACGAGCTCCTGCAACAGCGGGTGGTTCACGTCCCCCAGCTCCAGCAGGCTGATGCCCGTGACGATGCCGAACAGGCGCTCGACATACGGCAGGCTGCCGCCCAGCAGGAACCCGGTCAGCAGGCCCCAGCCGGCCCTCATGCCGCTCTCCGAGGCGATCAGCTCCAGCGGCTGCTCCTGCCAGAGGCCCCAGGCGGCCGACAGCGCCGCGTAGCCGAGGGCCGCCGCGGCGCCGACCTGGATGGGCTTCGTCCGCGTCCGGACCTCGCCCAGCAAAAGGATCCCGGCCGCCGTCCCCCCCATGAGCATCACGAAGTACCCGAGGCCCGTCCCCAGCGCCAGGCTGATCAGCAGGCTCGTGCCGAAGGCGAAGACCAGGGCCGTCATGGGAGTATAGGCCACGGCGAGCATCAGGGCCGCCAGGGCGATCGGGATCAGCTCGGCCCCCCACGGGCGCATGGCGATGAACCGGCCCAGCCCGAGGGCCAGCACGGCCACGAAGCAGAGCGCCGAGACGCGGAGCGGGTCCCGCGCGATGCCCGGGTCGAACCGGAGCAGTAGGGCCCCGGTCAGGCCGTAGAGGATCGCCACCAAGACCACGAAGGCCCCGACCCGCTTCAGCCGATCGGCCGAGGTCATCGAGTCGAGCGACGCCTGGTGATCGAGCCGGAGCAATTCGAGCTGGTCCTCGGTGATCGTCCGGCCCTTCTCGACCAGGAGCTGGCCCCGGGTGTAGGTGTCGTAATAGTCCCGGACCCGGTCCCGGGCCCGCTGCCGGGCCGCGGCCGTGTCCTCCTTCTCGAAGTGGAGCGTCGTCGTCTGGGCCAGCCGGTCGGCGACCAGGCCGAAGAGCGTCTTGCCCAGTTCCGGCGAATTGAACGAGGCCACGAAGTCCTCGGCGACCAGGCCGTCGGGCCTCACGAGGCGCTCGGGGAAGACCCGGTCGCGGCTGACCGAGACGCGGCGGTCGTCCTGCAGGACCTGGATCATCGTGCCCGATTCCTCGTCGAGCGGCAGCAGGCCGCGGCCGAGGACCCCGTGGCGGATGATCGGCGCGAAGGCCTCGGCGATCGACCGGCGCAGGTCGTCGCGACGCTCGGGGGTGTCGCTGGCCTCGCGCAGATCCTCGAAGATGTTCGCGTCGAGGCCCCAGGCCTCGACCACGTCGGGGGGCAGCGAGGCGATCGTCTCGCGGCGGGCGTTGGCCACCGTCTCGACGAGGTCTTCGAGCAGCTTCTGCAGCTCCAGGATCGGCGCCGGGTCGTTCGAGAAGATCGGGGAGATCTGCCGGGCCGCCTGCTCCCGGAGCCGGTTCGTCTGCACGAGGTTCAGGCGCTGGAATTCGGGGACGTTGACCCGGAGGTCGCGCGTGGCCCGCTGGCCGACCCGGTACGGGAACGAGGGGCCGGAGCCGCAGACGATCGCCGCGCTGATGAAGGCCGCGAGGACCGCGGGGATCAGGCAGGCGAGGCGCTGACGCTGACGGGTGAGCCGGCTCTTGCGGAGGTCGATCAGTTCGGCCCCGCGCAGCTGAGCACGGGCCGGCTTCGGCTTACGTTTACCAGGCGTCATGGGGAGAAGCTCCGCCGGTCGGCCGGCTTGGCAACGGGAGCGTCGCTCACGGATGCTCCGGGGCGAGGCCCGGTTCGGTTCGAGGAGAGTCGTCCGGTGGATTCGACGAGGCGATCGGGGAAGGCGAGGCCATCATCCCCGGCTCGATCGGCGAACCGGTCCGCTCGTAGGCATTGACGATCTTCTGGACCAACGGGTGACGGACGATGTCGGAACGGTCGAGGCGGACCACGCCGATCCCCTCGATCCCCTCCAGCCGGCGGACGGCGTCGGAGAGGCCGTCCGGGGTGCCGGGCTCCAGGTCGACCTGGGTCGTGTCGCCCGTCACCACGATCCGGGCGTCGGTCCCCATGCGGGTCAGGAACATTTTCATCTGATTGACGGTGGCGTTCTGCCCCTCGTCCATGATGATGATCGCCTCGTTCAAGGTCCGGCCCCTCATGTAGGCCAGGGGGGCGATCTCGATCAGGTCGTTGCTCATGTAGCGGCGCAGCTGCTCGTAGTCCATCAGGTCGCGCAGGGCGTCGAGCAAGGGCCGGAGGTACGGGTTGATCTTGGCCTCGAGGTCGCCGGGCAGGAAGCCGAGCCGCTCGCCGGCCTCGACCGCCGGGCGGACCAGGACGATCTTCTTGATCTCCCCCCGGCGCAGGGCGGCCACGGCGGCGGCGACGGCCAGGTAGGTCTTCCCCGTGCCGGCCGGGCCGACGCAGAAGACCAGGGAGTTCTCGAGCAGGGCGCGCAGGTAGCGCGTCTGCCCGTCGGTCCGGGGCCGGACCAGCCGGTTCCCCTCGCGAATCTCGACGCTCGGGCCGCCCGACCCCCCGTCGACGGGGGTGACCGCGTCGATCGCGTCGGCGACATCCTGGGGCGTAATCATGCGCTGACGCCGATAGCGACGGCGTAACCCCTCGAAGACCCGGGAGGCACGATCCACCCGATCCGACTCCCCCTCGACCCGGATCTCTCCGTTCCTGGCGAGGACCTTGACACCCAGGGCATCCCGGACCTGTCGCAGGAACTGGTCCCGGCTGCCGAAGATTGCCAGCTCCTCGTCGTGATCGGCCAGGCGAATCGTCACTGCCTGCATTCAAGTCCCTGCCTTGCCTCGCGACGAATCCCGACGCCCTGAACTCGAGGGGGCCGGCCCGCCGATTCCCCCGTATTATTGGACAATGGGGCCGGCGAAGGCAACGGCCCTTCCGCGCCCCCCCGCCCCGCGCAGCCGGTTTCGATCAGGCCGGCCCGAAAATCAGCCAGTAGCCATACGCCACCGGGCCGGCAAAGAGCAGGGAGTCGAGCACGTCGAGCACCCCCCCGAATCCGGGGAGCGTGGCCGACGCATCCTTCCGCTCGCAGTCGCGTTTGATCATCGACTCCATCAAATCGCCCAGTTGAGCCGCCCCGCCGACCAGGATCCCGAAGCCGATGACCGCCGGCCAGCTCAGGACCGTCGCGTGGAACAGGATCCGGGCCAGGCCGAACACGATCACGGCAAAAATGACCGCAAGAATCAGGCCGCCGATCGCCCCTTCGATCGTCTTGTTCGGGCTCAAGCGGGGCCAGAGCTTGTGCCTCCCGGCGGCCCGGCCGGCGAAGTAGGCCCCCATGTCGGCCCCCTTGGCCGTGGCCACCAGGGCCGCCAGCGGGACCAGGCCTTGATACGGGCTCTCGAGCCACCGGATCTGGACCAGAAAACTCCCGAGCAGCCCCACATAGGCCACGGCCAGGACCGTGCCCGAGATCGTCGCCATCGAGCCCCCCGGATGCTCGAACCGGGCGCTCTGGGTGATAAACGTGGTCATCACGACGGCCACGAACGCCCAGAGCGGCCAGGCCAGGGCCTCGACCGCGACTTCGGGGCGCGTCTCGAGCCCCATCAGGGCCCGGGAGACGTGCGGCCCCCAGTTCGAGAGGACGACCACCAGGACCCCGCCGAGCACCACCACCCCGTCGGGCCGGGCGCTCGTCTGCCGGAACAGGCCGGTGATCTCCCGGGCCGCCAGGCCCATCGCCACCAGCATGGCCACCAGCCAGAGCGGGAACCAGGGGGCGAGATAGAGCGTGTCGATCAGCAGGATCGCCACGAACCCCGCCGCCATCGGGATGCCAATGAGCAACCGGGTCAGGAGCATGATACCACCGGAGTCATCATCACTCGGAATCCTCTCTTCGCCCACGCAACCGACCCGGCAGGCCGGCGCCCGGCCGCCGTCGACGCGAGCCCGAGGCCGGGCCGGCTCCGCTCAGCCGATGGGAGTCGGCTCGGGGGCGGGGGCCCGGCCGGGCAACCCCCCGAACTTCCGCTGGCGGCGGGCGTAGTCGAGCACGGCCCGCTGCAGGTGCTCGGCCCGGAAGTCGGGCCAGAGCACCTCGGTGATATACAGCTCGGCATACGAGATCTGCCAGAGCAGGTAATTGCTCAGGCGGAGCTCGCCGGCGGTCCGGATCAGGAGGTCCGGGTCGGGCATGCCGGCGGTCGCAAGATAACCGGAGAAGGCCGCCTCGTCGATCTGCTCGGGATCGAGCCGGCCGGCCGCCGCGTCCCGGGCGATCCGGCGGGCGGCCTCGGCGATCTCGGCCCTCGCGCCGTAGTTGACGGCCAGGCAGAGCGTCATGCCCGTGTTCGAGGCGGTCATGGCGGCCGTCCGGTCGAACTCGTCGAGCACATCCGGCGGCAGGCCCTCGCGGCGGCCGATCATCGCCAGGCGGACGTTCTGCTCCATCAGCTCCGAGCGTTCGACGATCAGGAAATGCCGGAGCAGGCGGAACAGGAAGCGCAGCTCGCGGTTCGGCCGCTTCCAGTTCTCGCTCGAGAAGCAGTAGAGCGTCATCTGCTCCAGGCCGATCCGGCAGCCCTCCTCGACCACCGAGCGGACGCTCCGGATGCCGGAGCGGTGGCCGAAGATCCGGGGAAGCCCCTGGGCTTCGGCCCATCGGCCATTGCCGTCCATGATGATGGCGACGTGCCGAGGTCGTTGCTCGGGGGGCAGGACCTTGGGGTCGGTCATGGTCGCGATTGCCTCAGAGGTCGCGGTCGAGGTGCTCACGCCGGGCGTGCTCCATCCCCGGGTATGGGCAGGTCAGACCAGGTCGGTCACGTGCGGTCGGTCGCGGAGTCGAGCCAGATGGTCTGGTCCCGATCCGGCCCGACCGAGACGATACGCACCGGGACGCCGACTTGTTCTCCCAGGAACTGCACGTAGCGCCGGGCGTTCTCGGGGAGGTCGGCCCAGGAGCGGACCCCGGAGATGTCCTCGGACCACCCGGGCAGCTCGTGGAAGACCGGGCGGCACTGGGCGAGGCGGTCGAGGTGGGCCGGGAAGGCCGAGACGCGGGCCCCCGACTCGTCCTCGTAGGCCACCGCCACGCGGAGCCGGTCGATGCCGCTCAGCACGTCGAGCAGCATGACCGCCAGCTCGGTCGACCCGGAGACCCGGGCCGTGTAGCGTCCGGCCACGGCGTCGAACCAGCCGCAGCGCCTCGGCCGGCCGGTGACGGTGCCGAACTCCCGGCCGACCCGTCGGATGCGCTCGCCGGTCTCGTCGTGCAGCTCGGTCGGGAACGGCCCTTCGCCGACCCGGGTCGTGTACGCCTTGACCACGCCGATCCAGCGGTCGACGAACCGGGCAGGCACCCCCGACCCGGACCAGATCCCCGCGGCGCTGCTGTTCGAGCTGGTCACGTACGGGTAGCTGCCGTGGTCGATGTCGAGCAAGGTCCCCTGCGCCCCCTCGAACAGCAATCGACTGCCCGACTCGATCTCTCGATGCAGACGGTCGGTGGCGTCGCCGACGTACGGCTCCATCCGATCGGCCAGGGCGAGGTATTCCTCGGTGATCGCCCGGGCGTCGAGGGGGGTGAAGCTGGGCAAGAGGGCCGAGAGCGACCGGTTCTTGAACTCGACGGCGCGGCGGACCTGCTCGCGGAACGAATCCGGGTAGTACAGGTCGGCGATCCGGATGCCGTGGACCCGGCCGACCTTGTCGCGGTAGCAGGGGCCGATCCCGCGACGGGTCGTGCCGAGCTGCTCGGCCGCCTCGGTCGACTCCTCCGTCAGGCGTTCCTCGACCAGGTGATAGGGCATGATGACGTGGGCCCGGTCGCCGACCAGCAGCCGACCGCTCACGTCGATCCCCTGACCGGCCAGCCGCTCGATCTCCTCCAGCAAGGTCGGCGGGTGGATGACCAGGCCGTTGCCGAGGACCGAGGTGATCCCGTCTCGCAGGATGCCCGAGGGCAGGAGCGAGAGCTTGTAGGTCACGCCGCCGGTCACGACGGTATGACCGGCGTTGGCTCCCCCCTGGTAGCGGACGACCATGTCATGCCGGTCGCAGAGGGCATCGACGATCTTCCCCTTGGCCTCGTCTCCCCACTGCAACCCGACGACGCACGTCGATGGCACGGCCATCCTCCTGATGCAAGATCTTGATCGCGAAAGTGTTACGGAGCAAAACGCAATACGATACGACGGCCGAACCGATCCGTCAAGCGCGGCGAGCGGGCGGCGCCCCGGCGTCGCGACGATCGGATCAGCGGTCCATCAGGCGCCGGAACTCGCCGAAGAGGTGCCCGCTGTCGTGCGGCCCGGCCGACGACTCGGGGTGATACTGGACGGCGAAGACGGGCAAGCGGGCGTGACGGAGCCCCTCGAGGGTGCCGTCGTAGAGGTTCGTGTGCGAGGCCTCGACCTCCTCCGGCAACGACTCGGCGTCGATGGCGAAGCCGTGGTTCTGGGTCGTGATCTCGATCTTCCCGGTCCGCTCGTCCCGGACCGGGTGGTTCGCCCCCCGGTGGCCGAACTTCATCTTGAAGGTCCGGGCCCCCAGCGCCTGGCCGAGCAACTGGTGGCCGAGGCAGATGCCGAAGATCGGCACCCCGCGGTCGTCGGCCGCCGACCGGATCAGGGCCCGCAGCGAATCGACCGCCCCGGCCAGGGCCGACGGGTCTCCCGGCCCGTTGGAGATGAAAATCCCGTCGGGCTTCTGCTCGAGGATCGCCTGCGGAGGGGCCGAACCGGGCACGACCGTCACCCGGCAGCCGCTCTCGACCAGGAAGCGCGGGATGTTCCGCTTCATGCCGAAGTCGAGCGCGACGACATGCGGGAGCGTCGGCTGATGCTCCTGCAACCCCTCGGTCGCCCGGAGGATCTCGGCCGACGGGCCTTCGAACCCGAGCTCCCAGCGGGCGATTGCGTCGGGCATCACGTCTCGGGTCAGGTCGCGGCCGACCAGGCCGGGGCTGCGGCGGGCCTTCTCGATCAGCGATTCGTCGTCGAGGTCGCTCGTCGAGAGGATCCCCTTCATGGCCCCGACCTCGCGGGTCCGTCGCACGAGGGCCCTCGTGTCGATCCCCTCGACGCCGAGCACCCCATGACGGGCCAGGTAGCTCGGCAGGTCCTCGCGCGATCGGTAGTTGCTGGCCAGGCGGCTCAGCTCCCGGACGACGAAGCCGCGGACCCAGGGCCGGGCGCTTTCCTCGTCCTCGGTGTTCACGCCGTAGTTGCCGATCAGGGGGTAGGTCATCGCGACGATCTGGCCGTGATAGGACGGATCGGTCAGGATCTCCTGGTAGCCGGTCATGCTCGTATTGAAGACGACCTCGCCGTCGATCTCGCCGGATGCTCCAAAGGACCGGCCGGTATAGACCGTGCCATCCTCCAAGGCCAGTTTCGCAATGCCCATTGCCGTCGCGTGACTCCCCTCTGGCTCTCAACGAAGGCCGCCGAACGCTCAACTCGCTCCTCCCCATCGTAGCAGCTTGAAGGACCAACGGACCAGGGGACTTGGGCCGAGCCGGAGAAATCCGATCGGGGGGTCGGACGCGAGCCGCCCCGGGCCGTCCCGATCCCCCCTCGCCATGCGTCGATGCCAATCCGTCGGCCCGCCGCGCCCGTGATCGGGCGGGTAGACGCTTGTCCGGGCCCCCGCCAAACCTCATAACATCATTGCGGAGTTTGTGATTGTGAGACCGGTCGAGACCTCTCTCTGGGACGAATAACCGATGAGCCAGTCGCTCCAAGCAAAGGCCGCGGCCAACCCGAGGAACGGCAAATGGTCGTACTTCTCGATCACCGGCCCGGATGGCTGGTACGATCCCTCGAGCACCAGGGTGCAGCGTGCCGAGGGCTCGAACTGCAACTGGCATGTCGGCTCCGGGAAGATCGTCGCGAAGAATCGGACGACGCTCGTCGTCGCCATCCGGTCGAGCGGCCGGAGGGCGGCGAACCCGCCGCCACCCCCGAAGCAGCATCAAGAACCCGCCCGGTACGCGAACCCCGAGGAGGTCATCAACCCCACCGACGGGACAATCGTCATCACCCTGACGAACGCGACGCCGCCCCAGGCCACCGTCACCGTCGACTATTACGACGACGATGAACCGTGATGAATCGGGACTCCCCTCGATCGTAATTGCCCCCCGGAGGCCGGGCCTCGTCGATCGAGGCCGCGGGTCCGGGAGCCTTCCCCCGCCACGCCCTCACCGGAGGCCGTCTCGGACCGCGTCGAGGGCCTCCTGCGCCTCGACCACCTCGGGGTCGAGCCGGAGGGCGGCTTCAAGGTGCTCCTCGGCCCGGCGGAGGCGGTCGAGGCGGGCCTCGGGGTCGTCTCGGGTGGTGCGGGCCAGGCCCAGGAGGCTCTTGCCGAGCAATCGCCGATCGTCGGCCACCTCGGGATGCTCGGCGACTAGGCGATCGGCGACGGCCCGCGCCCGATCGTAGTCGTCGAAGGCGTCCGGGAGGCCGACGGCCGCCTTGGCGTCGGCGCGGAGGAGCAGGGCCTCGGCCAGGCCGGTCGAATACCCGATGACCCACGGGAAGCCCGCGGCGAGCTGCTCGAAGGCCTCGACGCCCGCGTCGAGGGCCCCCCACGCCCTCGGGTCGCCGTCGAGGGCCCAGGTGCGGCCCCGCTGCAGCCGGGCGAGGGCGACGGTCCAGGCCACGTCGGCCTGGGTCACGCCGTAGGGGGTGGCCCGGTTCGCCTCCTCGAAGGCCCGGACGGCCTCGACGTGGATCTCCTTGGCGCGATCGACCCGGCCGAGATCCCGCTCCCGGGCCGCGACGAGCGTCAGGGCCCGCGAGAGCATCAAGGGGTCGTACGGGTGGCGATCGCCCGGGGGGGCGGCGACCAGGGCGCCGAACAGGTCGGCGGCCTCCCGGGCGGCCGCGAGCGCGGCGTTGTCATCGCCGACCAGTTCCAGGCTCACCGACTGGTTCAACAGGATCCGGGCGAGCGATCGCCGGACCTCGGCCGGGTTGTCGTCCGGCCCTTGCAGGGGATTCAAGGCATCTTTCGCCCGCTGATACAGGGCACGGGCCTCTCCCTGGGGGCCGGTCCGGGTCCGAAGGACCGCCCAATCCTTCAGCGAATCGACGAGCCGGAGCCGGGCCTCGGTGTCCCCCGGGTCGGCGGCGATCATCCGATCGAGCAGCCCGACCGCCTCTCGGTAGAGCGGCCCGGCGGTCGCGTCGTCCCCCTCCAGCCGGAAGACGTTGGCGGCATACAGGAAGACGCCGGCCGCCCGGGGGATGGCGTCCTCGTCGTCCGGGTCTCGGGCGAGCTGCTCGCGGAAGGCCCGGCTGCCGGAGGCGAGCAGGTCCTTGCGGAATCGGTGCAAGGGCTCGGTCGAGGCGAGCACCCACTCGACCGCCTGGACCAGGGCCAATGCGTCGGCGCTCACCTTGCGGGCCAGCTCGGCGTTCTGGTCGGCGAGGGCCTGTTCCTTCTGGGCCAGGATGGCGTTCCGCTCGGCCAGCCCCCGGGCCGCTTCGGTTCGGCGTTCTTCCTGCCAGAGCAAGGCCGCGGCGAGGCCGGCCACCACGGCGGCGGTCACCAGGAAGATCACCACGGCGATGACCGTGGTCCGCTTCCGCCTGGCCCAGCGGGCAAACCGGACGCCCCAGGGCTCGGCATAGGCGCCGACCGGCTCGTCGGCGAGCCAGCGGCGGACCTCGGTCGCGACCTCCTCGGCCGAGTCGTAGCGGTCGTCGGGGGTCCGGGCCATCGCCTTCCGACAGATGGCCTCGAGCGCGGGCGGGGCGTCGGGATTGACCGATCGGATCGCCGCCGGGTCGGTGGTGAGGATCTTGTGCAAGACCTCGTTGACGGACGACCCGGAGTAGGGGGCCTTGCCGGTCAGCAGCGAATACAGGACCGCCCCCAGGCCGTAGATGTCGGACTGCTTCGTGGAACCGGCCCCCCGGGCGACCTCGGGGGCCATGTAGCCGGGGGTGCCGACGGCAGAGCCGGGGGCGGTCTCCTCGCTGCCGGTCCCGCCGTCGATCGGGGCGGAGCCGACCGGGTCGACCAGCTCGCCGATGTGCTTGGCCAGGCCCCAGTCGAGCAGGAAGACCTCGCCGAACTCCCCCACCACGACGTTCTGGCCCTTCAAATCGCGGTGCAAGACGTCGCGCCGGTGCGCGAAGGCGACCGCCCGACACACGCTCACGAACGCGTCGAGCATCCCGACCAGGTCGAGCGGCCCGACCTGGCCCTCCTGCCGGCGGCGGTGGTACTCGGCCGTCACCTGCGACAGGGTCCGGCCCGAGATGAACCGCATCACATAGAACGGGTCGTCACCGTTGCTGGAGAGGTCATACAGCGGGACGATGCTCGGATGCTCCAGTTGCCCGGTGACCTGCGCCTCTCGGACGAATCGCGACCGGGCGGATTCGGTCCTCGCCCGATCGGGCTGCAGGGTCTTCAGCGCCACCTCGCGGCCGATGACCGTATCCCTGGCCCGCCAGATCAGGCCCAGACCGCCCGTCTCGTGCAGCTCGACGATCTCGTAACGCCGGGGGGGCACGAAGGGGCCCCCCCGGTCGGCCGACCCCGAGGACCGGAGCCCCCCGCCCCCCGAGTCGAAGGGGATCGTCTCGCTCCCGGAGAGGGGGGCCGCCTCGGTCGTGGCGTGCGGGTTCGGGGCCACCGAGGAGAGGGCGACCGAGGTCGTCTCCCGCCCGTCCGGGGCCGCCGCCTCGGTGCAACAGGGGAGCGATTCCAGGCGTTGCAGGTCCTCGGGGGTGAGGGCCCCCCGATCGACGAGGAAGGAGATGAATCCGTCGCCCGGCCCTCGGGGAGTCCAATCGGCGATCACCTCCGCGAGCAAGGCCGGGTCGAGCACATGCTCCTGCAGGGCCAGCACGAACAGCCGCAGATCTCGATCGACATTCATCACACACCTCGACATGTCTCGAGGACGCTCGTCCCTCAACGGTGAGGCTACCACCAAGCCCTCGCGACGGGCGAGTTTTTTTGTCCGGGACGGCCCGCCTCGCGGCCGCCGAATCGCCCCGACGGGCCGGCCGACGCCGGGCCCGCCCCGATCAGCCCCGGAGGACCGTCGGGGAATCGGGCGCCTGGCCCCGACGCAGCAGGAGCAGCAGCCCGAGCATCGGCGAGACCAGGGCCGCGAGCACCCCCGGCCCCGGGCCCGGCCCCGACCCCGGCGCACCCATCGCGTCCCGAAGCACCCAGGCGGCCATCGGCCGGAACGGCTCCAGCGGCGTGAGCACCAGCGCCGGCGACAGGCCCGAGGCCGCGAGCAGGGCCACCCCCAGGGCCGGCGCCGCGCAGCGACGCGAGGCGATCGGCAGGAACAGCAGGGTCCGGCTGAACGCCACGCGACGACCGGCCACGCGGGCCTCATCCCGGAGGGCCCGCGCATCGATCCCTCGGGCCGATCGCGCCGCCGAGACCGCCCAGGGGAGGTGCACCAGGGCCGTCCCCCAGCTCACCAGGAGCCACGGGGTCGCATACGGGTCGACCAGGCGACCCACTCGGCTCATCGCCCCGGCCATCGGATCGGCCCCGGACCAGGCCCCGGAGACCTTCCAGAGGCAGAACAGGCCGACCCCGATCGCCAGCGGGGGCACCGCGTCGAGCACCCGGACGGCCGACCCCGCCCGCGGGACGGCCGAGAGCGGCCAGGCCACGACCATCGCCACCAGCGCCGAGGCCCCGCCGACCGCCAGCGAGGCGCCGAGCATCGGCGCCAGGCCCCGCCAGGCCGCCTCGGCGAGGCCGGCCCCCTCGCCCCGGATCGCAAGGGACGGGACGCTCGCGACGACCAGGAACAGGGCCGGGCCAAGCGCGACCGCCGCCCAGCAGAGCACGCCGAGCGCCGCGACGGCCGACCGGAACCTCCCCGGCGGCGCGACCGCCCCCATCGGCGCATCGGACGAGGAGGTCGGGACCATCCCGGCCAGGTGGTCCGGCCCCCCCCAACGCCTCAGGGCCACCCGCACGAGCAGGGAGACGACCATCGCCAGCACCCCCAGGATCGCGGCCCGGGCCAGGTCGCCGCGAGACGTCATCCAGAGGGAGGTCACGACCTGTGCGCCGATCGAGCGCCGGAGGCCGAGCACCAGCGGCCCCCCCGGCTCGATCACGAGCACGGCGAAGACCGAGGCCGAGGCCCTCGCGACCGTCGGCCGGACGAGCGGCCAGAGCGCCGTCCGCCAGATCCAGCGGCGAGAGGCCCCGGAGAGGGCGGCCACCCGCACGCAATCCGGCCCGACCCGCTCCAGCGCCCGGCCCGTCCACCAGGCCACCCAGCTCGAGGCGAACCCGAATTGCGCCAGGCCGAGCAGGAGCCATCGCCCCTGCGGGGCGTCGAGCCACTGCCCCGCCTCAGGGAAGCCCCGGGCCGAGGGGTCGACCCGGTCCACCAGCACGAGCCAGGCGATCGCCATGACGAGCGGGTGGCATGCGGCCCCCAGGCGAATCGAGGTCAGCAGGATGGCCCCCCGCCAGCCCCGGCGGCCCCACGAGATCCGGCCGATCGCCACGCCGACCGCGGACGCCAACGACACGACCACGACCGCCAAGCCGACGCTGTTCACCAGGCAGTCGCGCGCGAACGGGTCGGAGAGCGTCAGCCCCCAGTGGACGATCGTCGCGCGGGGGCCGTCCGGCGGCTCGATCGCGAGGATCGAGGCCACGGCCAGGGCGATCACCGGGGCAGCCATCACGACCAGGGCGGGCGCGGCCCCGAGGAGCCTGACGAGTCGGGTCATCGGCCTCTCCATCGCATTACGCCGAGACCGACTCGCCGGGCTTCGGGACCGTCGCGTATCGGCCGAGCAGGACGACGACATGGTCGGGGGTGACGGCGACGGTGAGCGCCTGGCCCTCGCGGAGGTCGGGGGCCTGGGGGTGCAGGGCCGAGGCCGCGATCGGCCAGTCGCCGGGCCCCCTCAGGTCGATCGACCGCAACGGACCGTGGAAGACCTGGCGCTCGACCGTGACCTGGAACCGATTGGCGTCGGCCGGCAGGTTCGGGCCGAGCCGGATCGACTCGGGCCGGATCGCCACCGTCACCGGCGTGCCGACCGGGGGCTCGGCCCGGGTCGCCAGGCGGCCGACGAGCCGGCCGATCGTGGTCCTCACGAACAGCTCGCCCGACATCGAGGCCCCGGCCACCTGGCCTTGCAGCAAATTGACCGGCCCGAGCAACTGCGCGACGAAAGCGTCGGCCGGCGTGCCGTAGACCTCCTCCGACGAGCCGACCTGGACGATCCTCCCCAGGTCCATCACGGCCAGGCGATCGGAGAAGGCGAAGGCGTCGTCGCGGTGCTGGGTCAGGACCACGACGGTCCGATCCCAACCGGCCCGGAGCCGCCGCAGCTCGTCCCGAAACCCCGGGCGGTTCCGGGGTTCGAGCGGGCCGGTCGGCTCGTCGAGGATGAGGATGCGGGGGTCCTCGACGATCGCCCGGGCCAGCTCGGCCCGACGGCGTTGCAGGTCGTCGATCGCCGCGGGGAGCCGGTCGGCCAGGGTCTCGATGCCGATGGTCGTGAGCGCCTCCTCGACCTTCCGCCGCCGCTCCTTGCGCGGGATCCCCCGCGCCCTCAGGCCGTGGCCGACGTTCTCGGCGATCGTCAGGTGGGGCCAGAGGGCCTCCGATTGCCCGAGGTAGCCGAAGCCGCGGTCGTGGGGCCGGGCCGACTGGATCAGGCGGTCGTCGACGAAGATCTCGCCGCGATCCGGTCGTTCCAGCCCGACGACCAGGCGAGCCAGGCTCGACTTGCCCGCCCCGGGGGGGCCGAGGACCGCCAGCCATTGACCCGACCGGACATCGAGGCTGACCTCATCGACCACGGCCACCCGGTCGTAGCGTTTCGAGAGTCCTTCACAGAGGAGGCGGCTCACCGGGCGGCCTCCTCGGCGTCGGCGTCCGGCCCCAGTTCCCGGGCAATCTGGGTGAACCGCTGCCGGGCCCAGGCCGTCCACTCGGCCCGGAGCCAGGGCAGGACCCGAGACGACCGGATCAATCGGCCGTCGCCGGCCGTCGCCAGGGCCTCGAGCAAGGCTTGATCGACGGGCCGGGGGGGGCCTTGCCACGATTCGAGCAGCCAGTCGCGCGACCCCGGGTCGTCGACCAACGCCGCGGCCAGCGTGTCGAGCATCGGCCGCCGATCCGGGTCCTCCCCGAGCCTCCGGATCGAGTCGGGGGGCCAGGGGGGAGGCTCCGCCAGCAACGCCCTCCCCGGTCCGGCATCGGCCGATCGCGCGAGGATGGCCAGCGCCTCCCGCCGCTCCGGCCCGGCGTCTCGCAACGTGGCCCCGATCAGCTCGGCGGCGAGCACCCGGACCTCCGGAGCAGGGGGGGCGTCCCGGCCTGGGTCGCGAGGCTCGGCGATCGACCGCCTCCGGAGCCGGTCGAGGAGCGATCGGACCTCGGGCCGTGACGACGGGCCGGCGACCGCGGCGACTCCCACGCGCCCGGCCTCCGATTCTCCCGGCCGATCGAGCGGCGACGGGTCCGTCGCCACGAGCCCCGCGTACACGCCCCCGACCCCTTCCCGTCGGAGCAGCGAGGCGACCTGATCGCGCAAGGCCGGGTTGATACGAGGATCCCCCTGCACGAGGCCGGCGTCGGGCGTTTGCTGGCCGATCGGGAGCCCGGCCGCCGCGTCGACGGCCGAGCCGGGCGATTGGGGGCGATCCAGGAAGAACAAAGAGCCCTCCGAGGGATCGAGGAACCCCCGGCGGCCCAGGTCGTCGAGGGTCGCGGCCGGCCAGCCGACCAGGAGATCGACCGACACGCCGGCGTCGAGCAGGTGGGCGGGGTCGTCCCACGGATCGAGCCGGATCCATCGGAGGGAGGGGGGCGGGTCGCCCGGGGCCTCGGCCAGTCGCCCCGAGCATTGCCGGCAGGTCTCGCGGTCCCAGGGGGTCGCGATGACGACGGTCGACGTCGACGGGCCGTCCGAACATCCCGAGACGACCAGGACGGCGACCGACAGCACGCTCAGGGGCACCACGGATGATCCGGTTCGAGTCATATCGACGGGGCGGTTCTCTGGGATCGAGGCCCCAAAAGGACGCGATCGCCGGGAATCGAGAGGGGAGGGGAGGCATTCACTCACGAGCCACGAGCCACGAAGCCGGGCCGGACCTTCGAGGTGCCCGGGACGGCACCTCGCAGGGGTCGCGAATCGAAGCGTCCGGGGTGGCTCGGGCTCGGCTCGTCCCGATCGCGGGCGGCCACCCCGGGGACGGCCCGATCAGTCGTGCCCTTCTCGGGGGGCCGAGGCGTCGAGGACGGCTTCGAGGGTCAGGGTCTCGTCCCCCCGGCGGACCTCGATGGTCACGCGGTCGCCGGGCTTCGATTCCGTCAGCCCTTCCATGAAGTCGTAGATCGTGCCGACCGGCTTGCCGGCGAACCCGATGATGACGTCCCCCTCGGTCAGGCCGGCCTTGTCGGCGGCGCTGCCTTCCCGGACCCCGTTGAGGCGGAGGCCCTCGACGCTCTCATCATAATCGGGGATCGTCCCGAGCGAGGCCCCGTTCCCCGCGGCCATCCGCCTCGGCTCGGGCTCGGCCTCCTCGCTGACGGAGAAGGCGGGCCGCTCGGGGCGGCGGGCGACGTCGAGCACGAGCAGCTCGGCGTAGTCGGCGATCCGGGCCATCCCCTCGTAGTTGACCTTCTCGGCCGTGTCGCTCGGGCGGTGGTAGTCGCGGTGCGTCCCGGTGAACAGGAAGGCCACGGGGATGCCGCGGTCGTGGAAGGGGGCGTGGTCGCTGTTGCCGGCCACCTGGGCATTGGGCCGGACGTTGAACCCGTGCGACGAGCCGAGGGCCGTGACCAGGTCGCGCAGCCCGGGCGTGGAGTCGACGCCGAAGACGGTCAGGTCGCCCGACTCGCTCAGGCGGCCGACCATGTCGAAGTTGAACATGAAGACCGTCTCGCCGAGCGGGATCAAGGGCTGATCCTCGACATAGAACCGCGAGCCGAGCAAGCCGCGCTCCTCGGCCGAGAAGGCCATGAAGACGACGCGACGGGGCAGCGGGTCGGGCCGGGCGGCCAGACGCCGGGCCATCTCGAGCATCATCGTGGTGCCCGAGGCGTTGTCGTCGGCCCCGTTGTGGATCTCCCGGGAGAAGGGGGCGAGCGACCCGGCCCCCCCCTTGCCCAGGTGGTCGTAATGGGCGCCGATCACCACCGTCTCGTTCGCCAGGGGGCCCGACCCTTCCAGCACGCCGATGACGTTCTTGGCCACGATCGTCGGCTGCTCCACGTCGATCGAGGCATTGAGCGTCACCCCTCCGAGCGGCCGGCTGGCGGGCCCTGGCCGCTCGCCGGCGTTGATCTCGGCCTCCAGCTCGGCCAGGCTCGGGGCGTCGGCGGCCTCGAGGATCTGATCGACGAAGGCTCGCCGGGCCATGACGAAGGGGATCGTCGTGTAGCGTTCGGAGCCGGCCGAGGTGAACAGGAGCAGCTCATCCGTTTCGCCGTCCGCGCTCGCCCGGTCGTTGACCAGGATGACGGCCTTCGCCCCGTGGCGGAAGGCGTTGATGGCCTTGTGGCGGAAGGTGGCCACGTCGACCGGCCGGGCGCCGTCGGGGGCGAACGGGCTGCCGGGCTCGTCGTACTTCGGGGCGCGTCGGAGCAAAACGACCGCCTTCCCCTCGACGTCGATCCCGGCGTAGTCGTCGTAGGCGAACTCGGCGTCGTCGGGCGTGGTGATCCCGTAGCCGACGAAGGCGATCGGCAGCGACTCGATCGGGCCGCCGCCGCCGATGCTCAGCGGCATGAAGTCGCGCCTCAGGCGCCCGTCGATCGATTCCCCCCCCTCGACCGCCGCGCTGAGCGACTGCGACCGCCCGAGCCGGGCCGATCCGGTGATCGTGAACGGCTGCTCGAAGCCGTCGAGCCCGGGAGCGGGGGCCAGGCCGGCCTCCTCGAAGACCTTGGCGATGTACTGGGCCGAGCGTTCGATCCCGGCGGAGCCGGGGGACCGGCCTTCCTGCGCGTCGTCGGCCAGGAAGGCGACGTCGGCCTGCATCCGGGCCAGCGCCGGCTCGACGTCGACCGCTTGAGACCGAGCCGATCCGGCCGCCCCGACCAGCAGGGCCCAGGCCGGGAGGACGACGATCGCCAGGGGGCGAGCCACGGTTCGATTCAAGGCACGAGAGATCGAGGACATCGGCCGGTTCCATCAGGTGCGATCGACTCGGGGATCAGACCACGCGATCCGAACGGGGGGGGACCAACGGATTGTCGGCCGATCGGCCGGCGAGCGTCAAGGGACCTGCCGGCCCCGGCGGCCCGAAAGAATGCGGTGTCGGGGAAAAGGTTGGGAACGGTTTCCCCGGTCCGCTCGTCCAACGGAACGAGCCAGGCAGGTTTGACCCCGATCGTTCTGTGTCGACCCTGCCGGTCAGGACGGCAAGCGGATTCAAGCCGTTCGTGGTTGGTTTGACCGAGGCCGGAACGGCTCCTAAAATCTGGAAGTGATTGCTCTTTCGGATGCTCCTCTCTTTTCTCGCGATCCGGTCCGATTGATCTCGCGATCGCCGCCTCTCGACCCCAATCGACTCGACCATTCCACGCACCACGCGGACAGCCTGGACCGGCCACCCCCGAGGATCCGGCCCGGCCGGCGGGAGATATTGATCCATGGCATCTGCCAACGAATCGCAGGGACTGAAAATCGCCGTCGCGATCTTCGTCTCACTGACGGTGATCCTGGCGGTGACGTCGTACTTCCTGTACTCCGAGTACAGCAAGGCGATCGAGCAAGGCAACACGGCCCGGAACGAGGCGACGCAGGCCAACACCAAGGCCGGCCAGGCCAACAACAACCTGATCTCGGTCCTCGACCGGGCCGGCTATCAGGTCCAGTCCGATACCAACGCCCTGCTGACGACCATCGACACCGACCAGCAGGCCCTCGTCACCTCGCTGAGCGAGCAGCTGGCCGAGGCCAACCAGGCCATCGAGCAGGCCCAGCGTGACGGCGCGACCGGCGCCGAGGTCGCCCGCTACCGCGAGAACCTGACCGGCCTGGTCCAGACCCTCACCGACGACACGAACCTGACCCCGACGCTCAAGGGGTCGATGGAAACCCTCGCCGCCCTGACGGCCAACCAGTCCCGGCTGGCCACGGCGCTGGCCACCGACAACGTCCGGCTCCGCCGCCAACTGGAGAACGTCGACAACGTCAACCAGGCGGAATTGAACCGGCAGCAAGAGGCCGCCCAGACCGCCCAGACCGACCTGAACAACGAGCACCAGAAGTACGAAGGGCTGTTCGAGGAGCAGCGCGACCAGCTCAGCCAGCTCCAGCGGCAGGTGGCCGAGCTCCGCGTCCAGAACGACGGCCTGACGACCAATCTGGCCTCGCAGAAGACCGACTACGAGGACCGGATCTCCGACATCCTCGAGCAGATGAAGTACTGGCGCGACCAGTCGGAGAAGAACGAGGTCGTGCTGGACAACGCCGACGGGTACGTGACCTTCGTCGATTACTCGTCCCGACGGATCCGGACGAACCTGACCCGCAGCATGGGCGCCCGGCCGCAGATGATCCTCTCGGTCTTCGACGCCGACGCCCCCGGCCTGCCGAGCGACAAGCCGAAGGCCCGGATCAAGCTGATCAACGTGGGCAGCAGCGAGACGGTGGCCTCGATCGAGGAGCAGTTCGACAAGTCGAACCCGCTCCGGGTGGGAGACCAGCTCTACTCGGCCGCCTGGAGCCCCGACGGCCCGCAGCGGTTCGCCCTGATCGGCAAGATCGACATGAACCGCGACGGCGTCGACGACCGCGAGGACCTGAAGCGCCTGATCCAGGCCGCCGGCGGCGTGGTCGACTACGACCTGCCCACCCCTTCGGTCGGCCAGGAGCAGGGCGAGCTGAACGCGAAGATCAGCTACTACATCATCGACGAGCGGGACCCGCTGCGGACCCCCTCGAACATGCGGTCGGTCCAGGAGATGAACCTCGACGACCTGGCCTTCGCCACCACCCGGACCGAGATCATCGAGGAGGCCCGCCGACTGGGCATCCGACCCTTGCCGGTCGAGCGGCTGCTCAGCTCGCTCGGCTACTCCTACGGCATGACCATCCCGGGGGTGGTCGAGGCGGCCGACACCGAGGCGATCGATCGCCTGCTGAACCCCGAAGGGACGACCGTCCCCCTGCCGGGGACCGAGGAATTCGAACGCCGCCGCCAGGAAGCCGAGGCCAACTCCCCCTTCTGACGGTCGGCCGAGGCTTCTGATCCCGTCGACAGGCCCCGCCAATCCGAACGATTGGCGGGGCCTGTTCGCGTCTCAGGCCGGGCGAGCTTGGCGGGGATTCCCGGGAGGCACCTCGCGACGATCGGATCGGGGGCCGGAGCCCCCTCCTGCAGGAGGCGGCGGAGAGTCCGGGGTCGTGAAGGGCCGCGGGATGAAGCGGGAGGTCGAGTCAGCCGACGACGACCCGGTCGGCGACGACCCCCTCATTCAGGGTGGCGCGCTCGGGCCGGCCCTTGTGCAGGAAGACGAGGCGGTCGGGGTCGAGGCCCATCAGGTGCAGGATCGTGGCGTGCAGGTCGTGGACGTGGATGCGGTCCTCGATCGCGTGCAGGCCGAAGTCATCCGTCTCGCCGATGACGCGGCCGCCCTGCAGGCCGGCCCCGGCCATGAACATGGTGAAGCCGTAGGGGTTGTGGTCGCGGCCGTCCCCCTTCTCGGACATCGGGGTGCGGCCGAACTCGCCGCCCCAGACGACCAGGGTCGAGTCGAGCAGGCCCCGGCGCTTGAGGTCCTTGATCAGGCCGGCGACGGGGTAATCCATCGACCGGCAGTTCTCGGTGTGGTTCTTCTCGATGCTCGTGTGGGCGTCCCACTTGCTGCCGGCCCCGTGGTAGAGCTGGATGAAGCGGACCCCGCGCTCGACCAGGCGGCGGGCGAGCAGGCAGTTGCGGCCGAAGGTGGCGGTCTCCTCGCGGTCGAGGCCGTAGAGGCGTTTGGTCTCCTCGGCCTCGGAGTCGATGTCGACCGCCTCGGGGGCCTCGGCCTGCATCCGGAAGGCGAGCTCGTAGGAGGCGATCCGGGCGTCCAGCTCCGACTGGTCGGGCCGGTCGAGGGCGTGGCTGCGGTTGTACCGGTCGAGCAGGGCGAGCTTCCGGCGCTGGCGGGCGTCGTCGATGCCGTCGGGCGGGAGGAGGTCGGGGATCGGCTCGTCGCCGGAGGCGAGCTTCGTCCCCTGGTAGACGGCGGGCATGAACCCGGCCCCCCAGTTGCGCGGGCCGCCGGCGACGGTGGCCCGCTCGTTGTCCTGGAGGACGACGTAGGAGGGGAGGTTCTCGTTCTCGGTCCCGAGCCCGTAGGTCACCCAGCTCCCGAGCGAGGGGCGGCCCCCCCGGATCGAGCCGGTGTTCATCTGGCAGACGCCGTTGACGTGGTTCAGGCCGTCGGAGATGCAGGAGCGGACGACGACCAGGTCGTCGGCACACTCGCCGATGTGCGGCAGCCAGTCGGAGACCCACATGCCGCATTCGCCCCGGCGCGACCACGTGCGATGCGAGGCGAGCAGGGGGGATTCCATCTCGCCCATCGGCAGGATGACCCGCTTGATGCTCGACGGCAGGGGCTGGCCGGCGAAGCGGTTGACCTCCGGCTTGGGGTCAAAGGTGTCGATCTGGCTCGGGCCGCCTTCCATGAAGAGGAAGATGACGCTCTTGGCGCCGCCGTCGGGCCGCTTCCAGGCCGAGGCGTCGGGCAGGAGGGTCGGGCCGTCGCCCCGGGCCGAGGCCGACGCACCGCCGAGCAGGTAGGACAGGCCCAGGGCCCCGAATCCGGCCCCGCCGCGGAGGAGCATGTCGCGGCGGGAGAGGGCGTTGATCCGGTGCGGGATCGGACTCGGCTGCGATTCGGAGGGGCGGGGCATGGGTCGACCTCTCGGCTCGGCGGGGAGGAGTCTCGGGGCGTCCCGATCGGGACCGGCCGGGAGCGGGGCCGATCCGGCGGGGTGCCCGTGTCTTGGGTCAGTCGACGTAGAGGAACTCGTTGGCGTTGAGCAGGACGTGGCAGAAGTCGACCCAGGCGGCGCGGTCGGCCGGGGCCTCGCTGCCGCCGTCGCACGAGAGGTCGGCGGCGACCAGGTCGTCTTCGGCACCCGGCCCGCGGAGGAAGGCCAGGGCGGCGGCGACCTCGTCGGAGTCGGGCGACCGGGCGTAGGCGAGGCGGAAGGCGCGGCGGACCCGCGCGGCGTCGGTCGGGTCCGGCGCGTCGAGCAGGCGGCTAGCGAACGCCTCGGCGCGCTTCAGGGTCCAGGCGCCGTTGATCATCATGAGCGACTGGGTGGGGGCGGTCGTCACGTTCCGCTGGGCGGTGCTGAGGTAGCCGTCGGCGATGTCGAAGGCCCCGAGCACGGGGTCCTTCGTGTTGCGGATGAATTTGGTGTAGATGGAACGTCGGGGCTGGTCGGCCGGGACGCTGGGCCCGCCGAGGTCGAGATCCAGCTCGCCGCTGACGGCGAGCATGGCATCCCGGATCGGCTCGGCCTCCAGGCGATGGGGGGGCATCCGCCAGAGCAGGGTGTTCTCGGAATCGACGGCCTGGCACGATTCGAGGTCGTCGCGGGAGGACGCCTGGCGGTAGGTGCTCGACGTCATCATCATGCGGTGCAACGACTTGAGGCTCCACCCTTCGTCGATGAAGGTCGAGGCGAGCCAGTCGAGCAATTCGGGGTGGGACGGCTCCTCTCCCAGGCGGCCGAAGTCGCTGCTGGTGGCGACAATCCCCTTGCCGAAGTGGTACTGCCAGAGGCGGTTGACCATCACCCGGGGGACGAGCGGGTTGCCCGGGTCGGTCAGCCAGGAGGCGAGGGCGGTGCGACGGCCGGTCGAGTCGGGCCAGCCGGGGGGCGGGGCGATGTCGGCCGGTTCGGGGTCGAGGATCGAGAGGATGCCGGGGGCGACGTCCTCGCCGGAGCGGTCGCCGGGGATGAGCGTCGGCGGGGGGACCGGGCCGACGTCGGCGATCGTGTCGACGTTGGCCCCGGCGGGTCGGATCGCGTCGAACCGCTTCAATTCGGCGACGAGTTCTTCCCAGCGGGCCTTCTCGTCCTTGAGCTGGTTCGGGACCTTGTCGTACTCCATGAGGACCTGGCGGAAGGCCAGGGTGGCGAGCTGCTGCTCGCGGGGGGAGAGGGCGTCGCGATCTTCCCGGATGAGGTCCTGCATGTGGGGCTGGAAGAGCTTGATGGCGGACTGGGCGGCCCGCTCGCGGTGGCGGGCCTCCAGCTCGGCGATCTCGGCGCGGGTGGCGGCGGTCAGGGCCTCCCAGGCGGCCCGGCGCTCGGCCTCGCCGGTGGCGGGGGCGTCGGGCAGGACGTTCAGGTCGTCCCGGGGGACGACGGCGGCGAAGTAGGAGCGGAGCCGGTAGTAATCCTTCTGGAGGATCGGGTCATACTTGTGGTCGTGGCAGCGGGCGCAACCCATGCCGAGGCCGAGGAATGCGTCGGCGGTCACGTCGGTGATGTCGTCGAGGATGCCGTCCCACTGGCCTTCCACGTCGCGCTGATTCGACTCGTAGACCCAGAGCCGGAGGTAGCCGGTGGCGACGCGGCCGACGGGGCTCTCCGGGTCGAGTTCGTCGCCGGCGATCTGCTCGCGGACGAACTGGTCGTAGGGCAGGTCGCGGTTGAAGGCGTCGATGACGTAGTCGCGGTAGCGCCAGGCGAAGGGGCGGTAGGCGTCGGCCCGGTAGCCGTCGGACTCGGCGAAGCGGACGAGGTCGAGCCAGTGGCGGCCCCAGCGCTCGCCGTAGCGGGGGGAGTCGAGCAGGCGATCGACGAGGCGGTCGAAGGCGTCGGGGGAGTCGTCGGCGAGGAAGGCGTCGACCTCCTCGGGGGTCGGCGGCAGGCCGTGGAGGTCGAAGGTGGCGCGTCGGATGAGGGTGCGGCGGTCGGCCTCGGGGGCGGGGGAGAGGCCGGCGGCGTCGAGGCGATCGAAGATGAACCGGTCGATCGGGTTGCGGCCCCATCCGGAGTCATTGACGGCGGGGGCCTCGACCTCGGCGACCGGCTGGAGGGCCCAGTACGAGCGGTCGGCGTCGGTGAAGGTCCCGGGCGTCTCGCGGATGGCCTCGGCGTGCTCCTGGCCGGGCCAGGGGGCGCCCAGCTCGACCCACCGGACGAGGGCCTCGACCTCCTCGGCGGGGAGCTGGCCGTCGGGTGGCATCTCGAAGCCTTCGTAGCGGACGGCCTCGACCAGGAGGCTCTCGACCAGGTCCCCCGGGACGACCGCCGGCCCGGTCCGGCCGCCGCCGAGCAGGTGGGCGAGGGAGTCGACCCGGAGATCCCCCTTCTGATTCTCCTCTCCGTGGCACCGCTGGCAGCGGTCGATGAGGATCGGCCGGACCCGGGACTCGAAGAGCTGGAGCCCCTCGCGGTCGGGGGCCTCATCGGCCTGTGCGGCGGGGGGCAGCAGGCCGATCGAGAGGAGGGTCAGGATCGAGCCGAGTGCGGGGAGGCGGGCGGAGGAGAGGAGGGCCCTGGTCATCGACGAACACCTCGCTGGGATCGGGAGCGGTTCGTTGCCCTCGGGGGGGACGATCAAACAACCGTTGAGCGTATCAGATCGGTGGCCGCAATGCGATCGTTTCTTCATCGACTTTTTTTGAAGTGCCTGGCCAGTCGCCTCGAGGCTCGCCCGTCGGTCGGGGGGGATGTCCGGACAGACGCGACGCCGAACCTCGTGAAGTGCCACGCCATGCGGCGAGGCGAGCGGTGCGCGACCGGTGCGCCCTCGGGTGCGCCGGGGGATCAGAGCAGAACCTGTTTCCCGAATGAGGGTTACGTACAAAGCACCCGGTCGTTTCGGGAGACGGGGCCTGGATCGTGCTCCTGAGGAGGCGTGAGGGCTCATTGGTTCGGAAAGGTTGAAGCGACGCCCGCAAATGGGTTTGTTTGGTCGAGCGAGGAAGGGCCGGGATGGCAGGTCGGTGCGCCTCGGGGTACGCGGGTCGGTGCGCGGCCGGTGCGCATGGGGGGCGATCCGCTTCTCGTGTCCTGATGGAGAGTTGCGGCGATGAAAGCGGTTCGTTTCGGGAACAGGGCATCGGGAATCGGCAGGGGAGAATGGGGGAGGGAGGATTGAGCGCTCTCCCGGTCGGTGCGCGGGCGGTGCGCCCTCGGGTGCGCCATGGGTGCGCCGGGATGATTCGGCGTTTCTCGTGGAATGATAGAAGGTTGGGTCGATTAAAGCGATTCGTTTCGGGGGTTCTGCGGTCAAAATTGGGTTTGTTTCGCGCGGGGATTTTTTAACCGGTCGAACGACGCGACACGCAGCGATCGGTTCGAGCAGAATGGTCCCCAGAATTGGGATTGTTTCGCGCCGAGAGGGGATCGGGGTGAGCGAGGCCGCGCACAGGGGAGCGGACGCCGGGGAGGCGGGCGCGGCCGGGGGTAGGGGCGAGCGGGGGTCGGTCGGGAGCGCGATCATGGTGACCGGGTGAAGGGGACGCTCGGACGGGGGTGGAGCGGGGCCGGTCGGTCGTCGGGGAGCGAGATCCTCGACAAGATCATCGAGAATTCGGGGGGGTTTAGTCACTAATTCCCCAGGATGGCCCGGCAATGCGTGGGGGATGGATCAGACGGAGCCGTCTGGCTCGGCGGCCGAACGCCGTACCGCCTCCACCCTCAATGTCATGCATCCCGAGTCGCCTCGGAGGCTTGCCGATCGGATGCGCGAAGCGAGGAGCCGTTTCGGGGGGACCTCCCTCAGCCTCGTGCGGCTATGCCGCCCCGGTTGGCGAGCAACCGGGGCCACCCAGGGACAGACCGATCCTTCAATCCTGTGAGCACTTCGGTCCGCACAGCGGACCCGACAAGGCTTGACATTCGTCCCTTCGAGGGAGGCCGTTGACGGGCGATCGGGTGGGGAACGGAGGAATTTTGCCCGGGGAATATTGACAAGAGAAATGATCCGGGTATTATTCAGGAGCGTCGAGAAAAACCCGGGTGTTATTCGATGGGGGTCGGGAGGATGGACGAGGAACGCTCGTATACGGTGTTCGCGGGGGAGAGGCGGATCACGACGGCCGATCGCGCGACGATGCTGCGGGAGACGAAGGCGTATCTGGACGGGGACGATCCGAAGCCGGTCTTGATCTTCGAGGATCAGACCGGCAAGCAGGTCGACTTCGACTTCCGGGGGACGACGGAGGAGGTCTTGGCGCGGGCCGATGCGGCCGGGTCGAGGCGGCAGGGGCCGGGTCGGCCGAAGCTGGGGGTGGTCGCGCGGGAGGTGACCTTGCTGCCGAGGCACTGGGACTGGCTCGAACGGCAGCCGAGCGGGGCCTCTGCCGCCCTGCGGCGCCTGGTGGACGAGGCGAGGAAACGGGAACCGCACGCGGAACAGACGCGGAGGGCCCTGGAGGCCGCGAGCACGTTCATGTGGTCGATGGCGGGGAACCTGCCGGGATTCCAGGAGGCGTCTCGGGCGTTGTTCGCCCGGGATCGGGGGCGCTTCGATCGGCTCATCGACGGGTGGCCCGAGGATATTCGCGACCACCTGAAGCGGCTGGTGGAGGAGCCGTTCAGGGTCGACGGGGAGGGAGCGGGGGCCGAAGTGGAATCGGCGGGGGATTGAGGCGAAACACGTTGAACGCGGGCAGCTCGGGCGATGTCCGTGATCATCCGCTCGCGTCGCGTTACGAGGTGCCCTGGTGATGCCCGTCGCCAGGGGATGGCCAGGGGCCTTCTTCGATCGCTTGCGGCTGCGCCGCCGGGGGGCGGGGTCTTCGTTCGGATCGCCGGGCGTGGCGTTCTTCCCGTCGGCCCCCTCACCCGGCCTGACGGCCACCCTCTCCCCCGCGAGCGGGGGCGAGGGTTGAGGTTCGTCGGCCGGGTGGCTTGGCCACGTCCGCGTGGCCATGGTCGCCGGGCGGGCGGGGCTCGCGGAGTCATACCCACGAGGACGTGGGAATGGCACCCGGCAGGTCTCGGCTCCTGGCGACTGGGGCCGGGACACCGGCGGGCATGGGTTAAGGATGCCCACTTACCGAGGGGCGTCGGGGGCCGACCAGAACTCGTCGAGGTGGCGGCGGGAGAGGTCGTGGAGGGCGAGCAGGGCGGCGCGGATGGCGTCGAGGCTGGAGCCGACGAAGCGCTCGACGACGGCGGAGGCGATCTCGAAGGCGACGACGGATTCGAGGATGACGCTGGCGGCGGGGACGGCGCAGACGTCGGAGCGTTCGTAGCTGGCGGGGGATTCCCCCTTGGTGGCCATGTTGACCGAGGGGCCGCGGGCGGCGAGGGTGCTGATGGGCTTCTTGGCGGCGCGGACGACGATCGGCTCGCCGTTGGTGGTGCCCCCTTCGATGCCGCCGGCATTGTTGGAGGGGCGGCGGAAGCCGAAGCGGCGGTCGGAGGGGTCGTGCTCGGCCTCGAAGCGGATCGGGTCCATGACCTTCGAGCCGGGGCGGCGGGCGGCCTCGATGCCGAGGCCGATCTCGACGGCCTTGATGGCCTGGATGCTCATGACGGCCAGGGCGAGCCGGGCGTCGAGCTTGCGGTCCCACTGGGCGTGGGAGCCGAGGCCGATCGGGCAGCCGGTGACGACGGCCTCGACGACGCCGCCGAGGGTGTCGCCGGCCTCGCGGGCGGCGTCGATGGCGGCGACGATGGCGGGGTCGATCTCGGGGTTGCAGGAGTAGATGGGGCTGGCGTCGCGGAGGGCCGGGTCGAGCGAAACGGGGGGGGCGTCGATCCCGCCGAGCTCGCGGACGTAGCCGAAGACCTCGATCCCGAGGTCGCGGAGCAGGAGCTTGGCCAGGCCGCCGACGGCGACGCGCATGGCCGTCTCGCGGGCACTCGCCCGTTCGAGGACCTGGCGGATGCCGGTCTGGTAGGCGATCGAGCCGGCCAGGTCGATGTGGCCGCCCCGGGGGGCGGCGGGTTCCTTCAGGCGTTCGAGCTTCGCGTCATTATTCATGAGGCGCAGCGTGATCGGCCCGCCGGTGGTGACGCCGTGGTAGGTGCCGGAATCGACGATGACGCGGTCGGTCTCGAGGGTCTGCCGCTTGCCCCGGCCGTACCCCCCCTGGCGGCGCTTGAGGTCGACGTTGATGAACTCGGCGTCGAGGGTGATGCCCGAGGGGAAGCCTTCGACGATGGCCGTCAGGGCCGGTCCGTGCGATTCACCGGCCGTCAGGTAGCGGAGCATGGGGGTTTCGGGCCTTGTAGGTGGTTTGAGGTCGATCGGGTTCGGGGTCGAGGCGTTGGGAGTCGTCGGGGGTCTGGCGCCGGGGGGGAGGGGGATCAGGGGGACGCCGTGAACTGCCGGATCGCGAACCAGGCGAGCAGGAGGATCGCCCCGGCCATCACGAGCAGGGCGAGGAGGATCGAGGCCAGGGCACTGGCGGCGGTCCACCAGGATCGGAGGCGATCGGGGGCGTCGGCCTGGCCCGACGGCCGGTCGCGCAGGGCCTGGATGCCGTTGCCGATGGTCCAGGCGGCGGCCGGGAGGGGCAGGCCGAAGAGGATCAGGAAGACGAGCGACCCGAACCAGGGCGGCAGGGCATTGATCACGGCCAGGATCATGATGGTCGCGGGGAGGATCAGGATGAGGGCGCCGACCCAGAAGGGGAGCGTGGGGCTCATCCGACCCTCTTCTTCGATTCCAATGAGACGGCGCGATGACGCCCGGCCCGGCCGCGAGCACGACGCCCGCTCAGGCGTCCGGGAACGATTGTCCGGTCAAGAGTTCGAAGGCTTGAATGTACTTGGCCCGGGTCTGCTCGACAATCGCGTCGGGCAAGGGGGGTGGCTCGCTCTGCTTGTCCCAGTCGGTCGAGTCGAGCCAGTCGCGGACGAATTGCTTGTCGAACGAGGGGGGGACGACGCCGGGCTTGTAGGCGTCGAGCGGCCAGTAGCGCGAGCTGTCGGGGGTCAGGACCTCGTCGATGAGGATGATCTCGCCGCTCGTTGCGGCTCGGCCGAACTCGAACTTGGTGTCGGCGAGGATCAGGTTGACGGAGGAAGCGTGTTCGGCCGCCCGGCGGTAGATCCGGATGCTGCGGTCGCGGAGCGCATCGGCCAGCTCGGGGCCGAGGTCGGCCGAGAGTTCCTCGAAGCTGACGTTCTCGTCGTGCCCCTCGTCGGCCTTGGTGGCGGGGGTGAACAGGGGGGGGTCGAGCTTGACGGCCTCGACCAGGCTGGTCGGCAGGCGTTCGCCGCAGACGGTCCCCCTGGTGCGGTACTCGCGCCAGGCGCTGCCGAAGAGATAGCCGCGGACGACGCACTCAAACGGGATGACCTCGGCCTTGCGGACGAGCATGACGCGGCCTTCGAGCTGCGAGCGATCCTCGTCGGAGAGGTCGAGTCCGGCGGCGTCGAGGTCGGTCGAGATGAAGTGGTTCTGCGTGTCGAGCCGATCGAACCAGAAGGCGGACAGCGCGGTCAGGATGCGGCCCTTGTCGGGAATCCCGTTCGGCAAGACCCAGTCGTACGCACTGATGCGGTCGGTGGCGACGACCAGGAGGCGGTCGCCCAGGTCGTACACGTCGCGGACCTTCCCCGATCGCTTCGGGAAGCCCTCGAGATTCGATTCGAGCAAAGCCGACACGTCAACACACTCCCTGTCCGGATCCGTCTCGATGATGGCCCGTGGAACGGAACTTGTACGGTCCACCTTATCGCATCGGCGCGCCCCCGGACAACCCGAGCCGTCGGGCCGCCCCGGTCGGCCCGGCGCGGGGATCGCCCGGGCCGGCCCGGGGAGGGCGGGCCGCCTTGCAGCCGACGTTTTCCTTGCAGCCGGGGAGGGCGGATTGCGCCGGGCGAGGGCAGCCCTCGAGGTTTGACCCGCCCTTGCCGGTACGATAGCCTGGAACACTCGTGAAGCCGTCCCACGCCGCATCGTCGTGCACGCTCTCCCCGACGACGTCCCGAACCGGAGTTGAGGTCTCTGCCATGTATCGGCTCGATGCTCGCAAACCGGCCCATTTCTGCGACGGACTGACCCGTCGGGATTTCCTGCACGCCGGATCGCTCGCGGCCCTGGGGCTCTCATTGCCCGGCTTGCACGCGCTGGAGGCCCAGGGCGCGGTCAGGCGTGACCAGGACATGAACTGCATCATGCTCTTCCTGGTCGGCGGGCCGAGCCAGCTCGACACGTGGGACATGAAGCCCGACGCCCCGAGCGAGATCCGGGGCCCCTTCCGGCCGATCGACACCAACGTGCCCGGCATCCAGATCAGCGAGATCTTCCCGAAGCTGGCCGCCAACATGGACAAGGTGGCCCTGGTGCGGTCGGCCTATCACACGGCGACCGCCGTGCACGACACCGGCCACCAGATGATGCAGACCGGCCGCCTGTTCGGCAACGGCGCGATCAAGTACCCGCACCTGGGTTCGGTCCTCTCGTACCTCAAGGGCCCTCGGGGTGACGTGCCGCCGCACGTCCTGCTGCCCCGGCCGATCGGCAACACCGGCGGCAACATGCCGCACGGGCAGGACGCCGGGTTCCTGGGCAAGAGCTACGACCCGTTCGTGCTCGGGGCCGACCCGAACGCTCCGGACTTCAAGGTGCCGGATCTCCTGCCGCCTGAGTACGTGACCGAGGTCCGGGAATCGCGCCGACGGTCCTTCCGCGACGCCATCGACGGCGCCGTCCGAGACTTCGAGGGGTCGGAAGACGCCCGCCTGGTCGACGAGAATTTCCAGAGGGCCTATGCCCTGATGTCGAGCGCCGAGGCGAGGGAGGCGTTCGCCCTCGACGCCGAGCCCGACGACATGCGCGACCGGTACGGCCGGACCCGGTTCGGCCAGAGCTGCCTGATGGCCCGTCGCCTGGTCGAGCGGGGTGTGCGGTTCGTGACCGTCAACATGTTCGAGACGGTCTTCAACGAGGTGACGTGGGACATCCACGGCTCGTCGCCGTTCAGCGCGATCGAGTCGTACCAGAACGAGATCGGCCCGAACTTCGACACGGCGTACACGGCCCTGCTGACCGACCTGTACGAGCGGGGGATGCTGGAGAACACCATGATCCTCGCGTTCGGCGAGTTCGGCCGGACGCCGAAGATCAACCCGGCGGGCGGCCGCGACCACCACCCGGCCTGCTGGACGGTCCTGTTTGCGGGCGGGCCGATCCGGGGCGGGAACGTGGTGGGGGCGTCGGACGAGATCGGCCACTCGCCGAGGGACTTGCCGGTTTCGACGGCCGAGATCGCCGCGACCGTCTATCACGGTCTCGGGATCGATCTCGACACCGAGCTGCCCGGCCCGCAGGGGAGGCCGCTCCGGGTGGTCGATCACGGCGTCGAGCCGATCCTGCCGTTGTTCTGATGCCTGCGCGTCGCGATGTCACCCTGGCCCCTTGGCCGGGGAAGGGGGGATGCGGTGGGGCGAGGCAATGCAAATGGCTCGCCCCACCCCCCGCGTCCCCTGGATCGGTTCGGTTCGGGGTGCCTCGACCGGACCGGACGGGACCGAACTGAACTGCGTGTGACCCAATGTACCCGGCCTTGAAACCGATCGGCAGGGCCTTGACGACCGCTCCTCTCCCCGGCTGGCCCCGCCGACCCTTGACCGAGCGAGCACACTCCGCATATGAGCCGATCCGCGCCCTCTTCCCACGATCGGGCCGTTGCCTCCGCGTTCGATGCTCAGGCGGATCAGTTTGAACGGGCCCCGGTTCAGACCGATCCGACCGCCATCGCCCGGCTGCTGGAGGTGGCCGAACTGGAGCCGGAAAGCCTGGTGCTCGACGTGGGATGCGGCCCCGGCCTGGTGGCCGAGGCCCTGCTGGAGGCCGGCCACAGCGTGGTCGGCATCGATCTGTCGAACGAGATGATCGCCCGCGCCCGCCGCCGCTGCGAACGCTTCGGCGACCGGGTGCTGTTCCTCGTCGGGTCGCTCCAGGACCCCGAGCCGGCCGAGTTCGCGCCGTTCGACGCATGCCTGTCGCGTTATGTGCTGCATCATATCCATGACCCGATGCTGTTCGTCGCGCGCCAGGGGTCGCTGCTCCGGTCCGGTGGCGTGCTGGTCCTGAGCGACCAGACGACCGACCCGGCGCCGGAATCGAGGTCGTGGCACCAGGGGGTCGAGCGGCTGCGGGACCATTCGCACACGTCGCACGCGACCCCGGGAGAGCTGGCCGACCTGCTGACGGTCTCGGGCATGGAGTCGGTGCACCTGCTCGAGGAGACGTTCGTGCTGGACTTCGACGAGTGGTTCGACCGGGGCTCGCCGCAGCGGGAGAAGGAGTTCGTCCGCCAGGTCGTGCTCTCCGGCCCGCCGACCCACGGCTTCCGGCCCCAGGAGCAGCCCGACGGCCGCATCCGGATCGAGTGCTGGCGCGCCACGGCCCGAGGGATCAAGAGCGGACGATAACCTTGACTGACTGATGCTTCGGGACAGGGCGGCTCCCCTGTCCCGCCCCTCTTCTCGACGAGACCCACGCATGATGAGAATCGCGCTACGCTTCGGGACGGCGGCGGCCCTGGTGATGGCCAGTTTCGGGGCGGCGGCGGGGGCCGACGAGGGGCTGGTGCTCGTGCCCGAGTCGGTCCGGCTCGACGGGCCGAGGGCCTCGCAGCGGATCCTCCTGGGGCGGGTCAATGCGCAGGGGGTGGCCGTGGGCGAGCCGGGCGGGCCGGTCTCGTTCTCGGTCAGCAACCCGAACATCGCGACCGTCTCGGCCGATGGGACGGTCGAGCCGGTGGGCGACGGCGAGACGACCCTGACGGCCCGGTGGGGGGATCGGTCGGTCTCGGCCCCGGTGCGGGTCCGCGACTCGGGCCGCGTCGAGCCGTGGAGCTTCCGCAACCACGTCCTGCCCGTCCTGACCAAGGCCGGGTGCAACCAGGGGTCGTGCCACGGCGCGGCGGCGGGGAAGAACGGCTTGCGGCTGACCCTGCGCGGCTACGGGCCGGAGGCCGATTACGACGCCCTGACGCGGCAGGCGATGGCCCGCCGCATCAACAAGACCGCGCCGAGCGAGAGCCTGATGCTTTTGAAGGCGACCGGCGTGGTGGAGCACGGGGGCGGGCCTCGGATCGACCCGGACTCGCGCGAGTATCGGATCATCGCCGAATGGATCGGCGCGGGGATGCCGGGCCCGGGCGAGGGGGACGCCCGGATCGACCGGGTGGAGGTGATGCCCCCGGCCGTCCTGCTCGCGCCGGGGCAGTCGCAGCAACTGCTCGTGAGGGCGACCTACGCCGACGGGAGGGCGGCCGACGTGACCCGCTGGGCCAAGTTCGGCACGACCGACGAGACCGTGGCCACGGTCGATGAATCGGGCCGCCTGACGGTGGTCGGGGCGGGCGAGGGGGCGATCACGGTCTGGTTCGACAGCCAGGTCGACCTGACGACGGTGACGGTCCCCTACGATCAAACGATCGACCGGGGGGTGTTTGCATCGGCCCCGAGATTCAATGAGATTGATGCGATCAACCTGGAAAAACTGCAATCGCTGAACATTCCCCCGTCTCCCCCGAGCGACGACGCGACCTTCCTGCGCCGGGCGTACCTGGACGCGACCGGGACTTTGCCGGGGGTGGACGAGGTCGAGGCATTCCTGGCGGATGAGGACCCGGAGAAGCGGGCGAAGCTCGTCGATCAACTCCTGGACAGCGAGGCATTCGTCGATTACTGGACCTACAAGTGGTCGGACCTCTTGCTCGTGTCGTCTCGAAATTTAGCGAAGCCGGCGATGTGGAGTTTTTCCCGGTTCATCCGGGAGAGCGTGGCCGAGAATCGGCCCTGGAATGAATTCACGAGGGAGATTCTGACCGCCAAGGGGAGCACCCTGGACGACGGGGCGGGCAATTACTTCGTGATCCACCGCGACCCGATCGAGCTGACCGAGAACGCGAGCATGGCGTTCCTGGGGCTGGCGATGACCTGCGCGCGGTGCCACAATCACCCGCTGGAGAAGTGGACCCAGGACCAGTATTACGGGTTCGCGAACCTGTTCGGGCGGGTGAAGCTGAAGGACGGGGATCGCGGGGCCGCGCAGGGGGATGTGGAAATCATCCCGGCGTCGGAGGGGGACATCCTGCACCCGAGGCGGGGCGCCCCGATGGCTCCGCAGCCGCTGGATGCCGAGGCGATGCCGCTGGAATCGCCCGGGGATCGCCGCGAGGCGCTGGCCGATTGGCTCGAATCGCCCGAGAATCCGTACTTCGCGGCGGCGATCGTCAACCGGGTCTGGGCGAACTTCTTCGCCCGGGGGCTGGTCGACCCCGAGGACGACCTGCGTGCGACCAACCCGCCGAGCGACCGGAAGCTGATGGCCTGGCTCGTCGAGGACTTCAAGGGGCACGGCTACGACGTCCGCCACCTGATCCGGACGATCATGACCTCGGCCGCCTATCAGCGGTCGGCCGCGCCGGTGCCGGGGAACGAGGGGGACTCGAAGTTCCTCAGCCGGTACGTCCCGCGACGCCTGCCGGCCGAGGTATTGATGGACGTGATGGCCCAGGTGACCGGCGTGCCGACCGAATTCCCGGGGTATCCGGCCGGCTGGCGGAGCGTGCAGCTGCCCGACGTCGAGGTGGCGAGCACGTTCCTGGACGCGTTCGGCCGCCCCGAACGGAACGACACGTGCTCGTGCGAGCGATCGTCGGAGCCGTCGCTCGCCCAGGCGCTTCACCTGGCCAACGGCAGCACCCTGAACGAGAAGCTGCGCCGCGAGGATTCGGCGGTCGCCCGGGCGGCGGCGTCGGGGGAACCGTTCGCGGAGACGGTCGATCATCTGTTCAAGAAGGCGCTTGCTCGGCCGCCGACGGGGGCCGAGTCGGCCCGGATCGTCTCGGCGTTGGACGAGGCCGTGGCCGGGGCGGAAACCGACGAGGAGCGGGCCGTCCTGAGGCGACAGGTGCTCGAGGATCTCTATTGGGCGACGATGACCGGCAATGAATTCCTGTTCAACCACTGATGGCCGCCGGCCCGGATGAGATCCGGCCACACGGCCCAATAGGCCCGACGGCGGGGCGGCCCCCCCAGGAGATCTGCGCGAGATGACTCTGCTGCAATGCCTTGCCGCCCTGCCGTGGATCGCCCTGGCGAGTGATGGGGAACCGGTTCGGTTTCGCGAGCAGATTGCGCCCATCCTGGTCTCCCGGTGCCTGGGATGCCATCGGGAAGGTGATGCGCAAGGCGGCCTGGACATGAGCACGTTCGCCAGGCTCCGGGAGGGCGGGGCGATCGAGGGGGATCTCATCCTCCTGCCGGGGGAGCCGGAGGCGAGCCACCTGGTCGCGGTCCTGAAGCCGGAGGCGGCCATCAGGATGCCCTTGGATCAAGATCCGTTGACGGGATCGGAGATTGACCTGATTGCGCGATGGGTGGCGGAAGGGGCCGACTTCGACGGGGAATCGGAGGATATGCCGCTCTCATCACTGGTCGACCCGCTGGCGAGGCTGCCCCGGGTGGAGGTGACGGCGGAGGTGGCCGACCCGGTCTCGGCCGTCGCCTTCTCAAGGGACGGCGCCCGTCTGGCGGCGGCGAGGGGGTCGGAGATCTTCCTGTTCGACGAGGACTGCGGCGACCCGACTCACTTGCTCGAGGGGCACGAGGGGGAGATCAATGCATTGGTCTTCTCGCCGGATGGCCGACGGCTGGTGGCCGCGGGCGGCCGGCCGGGGTTGCTCGGCTCGATCGCGGTCTGGGACGCGGAGTCGGGGGAACGGCTTCGGTCGTGGGGCGGGCACGCCGACACGATCCTCTCGGCCGACCTCGCCCCGGACGGTGCGACCCTGGCGACGGCGAGTTATGACCGGATGGTCATGCTCTGGGACCTGGATTCCGGCGCGGCGATCCGCACGCTCAAGGAGCACACCGACGCGGTCTACGCGGTGGCCTTCGCGCCGGGAGGGGAGAGGCTGGCGTCGGCCTCGGGGGACCGGACCGTCAAGATCTGGGAGGCGGCGACCGGCCGCCGCCTGGAATCGCTCGGCGATGCGACCGAGGAGCTGTACGCCGTGGCGTTCGCCGACGAGGGGTCGACCGTGCTGGCCGGGGGGGCGGATCGGACGATCCGCCGCTGGAGGCTGTCGGGAGACTCGGGGACGCTCGACCGGTCGGCCATCGCCCACGACGGGGCGGTGCTGGATCTGCTGGTCGATCCGAAGGGGGCGTCGCTGCTCTCGACGGGGGAGGACGGGGCGGTGAAGCGGTGGTCGTTGCCGGATCTGGCGCCGGTCGCCGCCTGGCCGAGGCAGCCCGACTGGCCCCTGGCGGCGGCCGTGCATCCGTCGGGCTCGCCCATCGCGCTCGGGCGATATGACGGGGCGTTGGTGCTCCTGCCCGGGTCGCCCGGGGCCGACGCGCGAGGGGGAGGCGGGTTGACCCTGCTCGACCCTGCGGGCGCCGCCGAGGACCCGTCGACGGCCGCGGAGGAACCGGGGGCGGCGGCGCCGGAACTGGTGCGTCGTCCCTCGCTGGGGCCTCCCAGCCCGAGGGGGGCGGAGCGAGGCCGGACCGTGGTGGTCGAACTGGGGGGAGCGGGGGTCGGGCTGGCCAATGCGGTCGCGTTCGACGACCCCCGGTTGGGGGCGGCCATCGAGCCGAGCGCGTCGCCCGACCCGGACCGGCTTCGGATCAAGGTGTCGATTGCCGAGGACGCGCCGATCGGTCGTCACCTGCTTCGCGTGCAGACGCCGCTCGGGGTGCCCGCGGCGCAGGGGTTCGCGGTCTACGAGGCCCCGGAACGCGCGGAGGAGGAGCCGAACGGGTCGGTCGAGCAGGCGACGCCGGTCGGCTGGCCGACGACCCTGGCGGGGGCGATCGAGGCCCCGGGGGACGTGGATCATGCCCGGTTCCCGGTGGCGCGGGGCGAGACGATCGTCTGCGCCGATCGCGGGGGGTCACTCGGTTCGGCCCTCGACCCGGTGCTCGAGCTGCGGGACGACGCGGGGGTTGTGGTCGGTTCGGGTCGATCGGTCGTGACGCATCGGGCCGACCGGGACGGGGAGCTGACGCTCAGGATCGCGGACCGCCAGTTCAACGGCTCGGGCAATCATTTTTATCGCATCGAGATCGGTGAAATTCCCCGGATTGACGGCGTGTTCCCGCTGGGGGTGGCCCGGGGAGGCTCGGCGGAGCTGGGCGTTTCCGGGGCGAACCTGGGGTCGTCGGTCGTGAGCGTCTCGGCCCCGACGACGGCGGGGGAGCCGGGGACATTGCTGGACGTCCCGGCGACCGACCGGGGAGGGAGGCCGGCCGAAGGTCGGGCGAAGGTCGTCGTGGCCGAAGGCCCGCAGGCGGTGGAGGTCGAGCCGAACGACGAGCCGGCGAGCGGACCGGGACTGGCCGTGCCCGGGGGCGTGTCCGGCCGGATCGACCGCGACGGGGATCGTGATCATGTGAAGATCTCCGCAAAGGCGGGGCACCCCTTGATCGTCGAGGTCTTCGGGCACCGCCTGGGGACGGAGATCGACCCGGTGGTCGAGATCCTCGACGCCGAGGGCGCCCCGGTCCCGCTGGCGGTGCTTCGCCCGGTCGCCCGGTCGTCGGTGGCCTTCCGCGACCACGACGCGACGCTCGACCGCATCCGCCTCACCCAGTGGGACGAGCTGGCCCAGGATGATTATTTGCTGATCGGTCGCGAGCTGACCCGACTGTTCGCCCTGCCGCGCAACCCGGACGACGACGCGGTCTTCTGGTCGTCGGGGGGTCGGCGCAGGGCCTACCTCGGGACCACCCCGGAGCAGCACCCGCAGGATCAACCCATCGACAAGGTCGAGATCCACCCGCCCGGCACCACGTTCCCCCCGGGGGGGGCCGCGCCGGTGACGCTCGTGCACCGCAACGACGACGCGACCGGCCTGGGCAAGGATGCCTCGCTTCGCTTCGACCCGCCGCACGACGGGACTTACCTGATCCGGGTGGGGGACGCTCGGGGGCTGGGCGGGCCCGGGTTCGGGTATCATCTGGTCGTCCGCGAGCCGCGCCCGGATTTCGCCCTGAGCCTGGGCACCGAGCGGCCGGACATCCCCCGGGGAGGGGCCGCCGTCGTCTCGGCATCCGTGGATCGGATCGACGGGTTCGAGGCGCCGATCGACCTGAGGGTGGAGGGGCTCCCGCCGGGCATCCGGGCGACCTCGGCCCGGGTGGAGGCGGGGCACGGGTCCGCCGACCTGCTGCTGATGGCCGACGAGGACGCCCCGACCTTCTCCTCGACCCCGTGGCGCGTGGTGGCCGAGGCCGCGAGGGAGGGCGGGTCGGCCGGCGAGACCATCCGGCACGAGATCCGGCCCGGGGGCGGTCGCTCGAGCTGGATCACCGTGACCCCGACGCCCGACCTGCGGGTCTCGACCGACCGGGACCGGGTGGTGCTCCGCCCCGGGGAGCACGCCGAGCTGACGTTCCGGGTGGATCGTTCGGCGGCCTTCTCGGGCCGGGTGCCGATCGACGTGAGGAACCTGCCGCATGGGGTCCGGGTGCTCGATGTCGGCCTGAACGGGGTCCTGATCACCGAGTCTCAGGCCGAGCGGACGGTCGTCCTGTATGCCGAGCCGTGGGTGGCGCCGACCGAGCGTCCGTTCTTCGGGGTCGGCAAGGTGGAGGCGGCCGGGACCGACCACAGCACCCCGCCGATCACGCTGGTGATCGCGGGCGGGGGTCGGCCCTGACGAGGGCCGGGGGGCGCCGGCCCTTGTCAGCGTCTGGTGCCGCGTCGGGCCTCCAGGAGCACCCGGATCGCGGAGGAGAGCACGCAGGAGATGCCCCCCAGTTCGAGCAACCAGTTCATGCGGATGCCCAGGAAGTCATCCTTGAGGAAGGCGTCGACATGATGGAAGGAGGCCGCTCGGATCAGGACGAACGTGTACAGGAAGACGAGGCCGATCGCCGCCAGCGGCCTGCGCAGGAGGACCGAGCGGAAGAGGACCGCGAGCAGCGCCAGGCCGCCCGCCCCCGCGATCGCCACGCCGGCGATGAAGGCCCGCTGCACGGCCTGCCGCTCCTGATACCAGCCCTGTTCCTGGGCCAGGCGGCGGCCGACGGCGGTGAGCAGGCTCTGCAGGTCGAGTTGCTTGTTGACGCCGAGCAGGACCAGGGCGAGCACCAGGATCCACCAGAACAACGCGCGGCGACGGGGCGACCTGGCCCCGGTCGGGGGGGAGAGGCGGACGGGGTCGAGCTTCCAGAAGACCGGGTGGACGACCCGAACGCCGAGGTCCTTCCGCCGCTCGGCCCGGGCCGCGAATCCGCAGGCGATGGCCGCGAGGAAATAGGCGACGACCGTGAGCCATCCCATGATCGATGGGTCGCCGATCCGGGGGGACCATCCCAGTTCGGCGCGCTCGGCAAGCAGCAAGAAACCCATGAGTGGCATCTTCTTCTGAACATCGGTGGCGGCATTCGGACGGTTGCGGCCGGGAGCCGATCAGTCTGTCACATTGAGGCCCGGCCTGTCAAACGTCGGAGGGACGCGGCGGGGTCGCGGGGCCGGGCGGGGGGCGGTCGGGCCCGCGGGCCTCGGAGACGCGCGGGATGACCGGACGGCGAGGGGGGGGTTGATGAATCCGGATCGGCTGAATTTCTGGCTCGCGATCCTGACATTCGTGGCCACGGTGGCGGTGCTGCTCGTGGCCCGATCGGCCGCGCATCGCAAGGCGGCCTGGAGGATCGCGGACGTGGCCCGCAAGCTCGGCCTGGGCCAGGAGGCGACGGGCGATCCGGGGCTCCGGCGCTGGCTCGACCACCGCGTCTCGGGGATCGGGGAGAATGATCGGTCGATCGTCTGGGAGTTACGAGGATCGTACGAGGGCCGGGCCGTGATCCTGCTCGGGATCCACGAGCGACCGGGCCGGGCGATGTCCTGGCGATCGAACGACGATCGCGCCCCAGGGGTCCGCTGGATCGGGTGGTTCCGGGAGAATCGTTCCGCGGTGCCGAGGCCGGTCAATCAGCTCCTGGTCCTGCTGGACGACCCCGTGCCGGGCCTGCCCGAGTTCCGGATCGGCCCGGACTCGGCGGCGAAGGGGGCGGCGGGCGGCAGCACTCCGCGGGCGGGCCGGCCGGCATCCGTCGCCGATCGGCCGGCCGGCGGGCTGTTCGAGGGGCTTGCGATCGATCCGCCGAAGGCGCTCTCGTTCCTGCCACAGGCGTTCCTCGACCGTACAGCCCGGGTGCTGGTGGGGCGACGCCACCCCTGGGAGATCGAGGGGTACGACGGGCGGCTGGGCGTGCGGATCGCCCGCTGGCAATCGCACTCGAGGGCCCGGTCGTATCAATCGGTGCTCGATGAAGCCCTGTCGCTCCGGGCCGCCTGGGACGACCGGGCCGAGCGATCGGACGAGGTCGGGGCCCGACGCTCCGTCCGGTCGGCCCTGGAACGCATCCGGCGGGCCTCCGGGCCGTCGGCGTCGACGGCGACATCGGAGGCGGAGCTTCTGCGGGACGACCGCGAGGGGGGGTGAGGCGGGCCCGCACCGGGGCCCGTCATCGCCTCGGTCGATAGCGCTGGGCGTCTCCTTCGACGGGCTCGATCCACTGTTCCTTGGCGCATCGGCCGAGCCATCGCGCGGAGTGGCGGAGCGGCAGGCCGACGGCGTGGAACATGGAGCGGGCGTCGTCGCGGTCGAACGGGTCGGGCAGCAAGGCGAGTCCGAGGGGGCCGGCCTCGACCCCCTTGCGGAGCCATTCCAGGGCGTCGTTGAGGATCAGGGCGTGGTCGAAGGCGAGCGGGCGGTCGGGCGAGTCGGCGACGACCCAGGAGGCCTCGGCCGCGTCGTCGCCGCCCGAGGGGTCGGGGGGGGGAGGGGGCAGGACGGTGGCGTAGGCCAGGCTGATGGTCCGGCCCCTCGGGTCGCGTCCGGGTGCGGAATAGAAGCCGAGCGGCTCGAACGGCAAGGTGGACTTGACCTCGACCCCGGTCTCCTCCCGCAGCTCGCGGCGGGCGGCGGGCTCGGCCGCCTCGTCGAGGTCGAGGAATCCGCCGGGCAAGGCCCACTGGCCTTCGAAAGGGGGCTGCCCCCGGCGAATCAAGAGGACCCGGAGCGCCGATCGGTCGATCGCGAAGGCGACCGTGTCGACCGTGACGGCGGGCCGGGGGAAGTCGTAACAGTACGATTGCGTCATGAGTGTTGCATCCTGCCAGGCAAGCCCCGGCTCCAGTCTGTCTGGCCGGAAAGCTCTCCGTTGATCACTATAAAGAGACTGGGAAGATCGTCTACTGCCAGTCGTCGAGGTCCGCGGGCGGTTCCGGACCCTCGTTGCGAATCGCGGACCCCAGCCTTTACCCGAAGTCTTGCCATGACCGACTTTACCGGCGATCCGCTGTCGACCCTCAGTGATCCGGGAGTGGCCGAGCTCGTCGGCCGCCTGGCCGAACTCGACGGCCCGGCCGACGCCTCGGACGAATGGCCGGGGGCCTTGTGGTCGGCCCTGGAGGGATTCGGAGTGCCGCGGTGGCCGGTGCCCGCGTCGCACGGGGGGGACGGGCTCGACCGGGCGACGATGGTCCGCCGCGAGGCCGGGCTGGCCGAGGGGAGCCTGACGGCCGCGTTCATCTTCTCGCAGTTCAACGCCGCGACGAGGAGGCTGGTGACGGCGGCCGATCGCGGGCACGAGGGGGCGGCGCGGTGGCTCCGGGCGATCGCCTCGGGCCGGGCGTTCCCGACGATCGGCACGTCGCAACTGACCACGTCGCGACGCCGGGGCCGTCGCGCCCTGACGGCCGAAGCGGTGTCGGGGGGCGGCTATCGGCTTGAGGGGGCGATGCCGTGGGTGACCGCGGCCTCGAAGGCCGACCTGTTCGTCGTGGGGGCGGTCCTGGAGGATGACCGGCAGGTCCTGATCGCCCTGCCGAGCGACCGGGGGGGCGTGTCGGTCGGTCCGCCGATGCCGCTGGCGGCCCTGCAGGCGTCGAGCACCGCCGAGGTGGCCTGCGAGGGGGTCCGGGTCGAGGCGTCCGAGGTCCTCTTCGGACCGGATCCGGACGTGATGGCCCTTGCCAGCGACGGCGGGGGGGCCGGGAGCCTGGAGACCTCGGCGCTGGCGATCGGGCAGGCCGCGGCCGCGCTGAGGGCCTTGCGGGATCTGGCCCCCTCGCGGGACGATTTGGAGGAGCCGGTCGAGGCGCTGGAGTCGTCCTGGCGCGAGCTGGCCGGGGGGCTGCTCGACGCGGCGGAGGGCCGGCCCGAGGCCCCCTCGGCCGCCGACTTGCGGGCCCGGGCGAACCGGTTCGTGCTGCGATCGACGCACGCCTACCTGACGGCCCGGCGGGGGTCGGGGATGCTCCGGACCGAGCCGGCGCAGCGATGGGCGCGGCAGGCGATGTTCTTCCTCGTCTGGTCGTGCCCGGGCCCGGTCGCGCAGGCGGCCTTGCGGGATTTCGCGGGCATTTGCCCGGCATGACCGCGAGGGGACGGGGGGCCGACCGGCTGGACGACCTGGTTTCAGGGTGGTCATCCCGAGGTCAATCGACCTCGCGGCGCATTTGCATGCGGGTACGCGAGTGATTGTCGTTTTGGGCCTCGCCGGGGAATCCCACCAGGAGGGCGGGATCCGCGGGGATTCCCGGGGTTTCCCGGGGGAATCCGGCCATCGGGCCGGGCGGGATCGGCCGGCGGCCGGCGACGATTTGCGTAAAGTTCGTAAAGTTGTCCATGTTCAGGCCCATGCTTTGCCTGTCCTGGGGGGCAGCGGCATCCGGGATCGTGCTCTCGGGTGCTTTCGAGACGGCGGGACGCGAAGGCCGGCGATCGGGGACGACGCATTGCCGGGATTTCACGCCTGCACGGACTTTCGCGAATTCACGATCACACCAGGGAATGAACCAATGCGATCACGACGCCCCCGCGCCTTCAGGCCCGAGAACTCGCCCGCGCTGGAAGAACGAGTTGTCCTCAGCGAGGCCGGGTTGCTCGGCCCGGTGGCCGCCCAGGCGGCCCAGATGGCCACGACGAGCGAGGAAACCGACGGGTTCCGCTTCCCGACCGAACTCCCGGAGCGGTCTCAGCTGATCGATCAGCTGGAGGCGCGGATGAACTCGCTCTTCGCGACGTTCGCGGAGGATTTCCGGGCCCTGCGCTCGGACTACTTCGAGGGCCTGGCGACGCCGACGCAGCCGCCGGGAGATGACCCGGGGGGCGACGCGGACGACCCGATCGACCTCCGGGCCGAGCCGGCCCCGGTGACGCCCGAGAGCATGGCGTCGACCTTCCAGCAGGCCGTCCTGGACCGGGTGGAGGGGCTGCGGGACGATGTCAACGAGGCCCTGGGCGAGATCCAGGGGGGCGGCGGCCTCCTGAATAACTTCGGCCGGGCCCGGGTCGAGCAGCTCGGGCAGGAGCTGGTCAACATCCCCGGGATCGGGGAGGGGCTGCTCAACACCACCGAATATGCGGTCATCAGCGAATTCGCAATCGCCGACGCTTTGGCCGCCACCAAGCGGTTCATCAACGTCTATGACGCCGCACTCTTCCAGACGGCCTCCGGGTTCTTCAGCGGGAATCTCCGCTTCTTCCGGGGTGGGGAACGCCCTGCGGAGCAACTGGCGGAGCTCTCCCCCGTGGTGGGCCCGGTGCTCGACGGCCTGAACGACTCGTTCGCCTCGTTCGCCTCGGATTTCCGGGACTCTCGCTCCGATTACTTCGATTCGATCGGGGATCAGGCGGGTGACGACGCCTTCGAGGCGTTCCGCGGGCAGGTGGCCGAGCGGGCCGAGGACCTCCGGACCGCGGCGATCGAGGCGATCAATCAGCCGGCCGGGGGCGCGGGGGTGCTCAACTCCTTCGCGACCCAGCAGTTGAATTCCCTGCAGCTCAACCTGGCGAACGTGCCGGACGCGGGCACGACCGCCTTCGGGACGCTCGGCCATGCGGCCCTGACCGAGGACCTGATCGGCCGGTCGGTGAACGACCTGAGGGCGATGGTCCAGCTCTATGACCTCAGCCTGTTCACGACCGCCATGCAGTTCTTCGACGCCAATCCCCGGTTCGCCATGATGGGCCGGCCGGCGCAGGGCTTCGGCACCCCGATGGGCGCCGCCGGTGGCCCGGGATCGCAGTCGGCCGCCCAGACGGTGAGTGCCGGTGTCGGTGTCGGAGAGGCGGGCGCGGCGCAACTGGGCGGCGGGTTCGGGGGGGGAGGCTTCGGGCCGGGTGGCCTGGTCGGCGTGCCGGGCTACGGCGATCGGCCGGGGCTGGGCGGTTCCCCCTTCAGCCCGGGAGTCCCGGCCCAGCCGTTCTTCGGGCCCCGACCGGCCGGGTATGACCCGACGCTGGGCTTCGGCGGCCTCGGGAACGGGCTGGTCGGGTTTGGCCGGCCGGTGAACTTCGGGACGGGCTTCGGCTTCGGCGGCCAGACGTTCCCCGGCCTCGGGCCCGCTGGGTCGGTCTTCGGCCAGAATCTCGGCTTCGGCTCGGGCGGTGCGTTCGGGCTGGGGAACACGTTCGGGGTCGTTGCGGGCCCCGGGATCGGGACCGGCCCCGGCTTCGGGGGGTTCTTCCTCTGAGGTCGCCCACGCCTCCGGACGCCGGGCGCCTCGGATTCTCCGATTCACCGATCAGGACGATTCCCTCTTGATCGCGGGGCGATCGACGGGGCCCCCCTCCTGCAATTGAGAACCGTCCTCGTGATTGGGGACTGCTGCGCATCCGGCCGAGGTGTCGAATCGACGACCCTCCTCTCCCGCCAAGGACGCGGGGGAGGGGGGTCGTTGCGTTGATGTTGGGCGTGAGGACGAGGAAACAGGGCGTACAGACTGCAGGATCGAGCGTAAGAGATCGCAAGCCTAAGCGTAAGAAAACCGAGCGTAAACGCCGAGATGCAGGACGTACAAGCCGGGAGAAGGCGCGTACGAAGAGCGGAGGACGATCGGGGGTCGGAGCCCCTCCCAACTGCTGTTTCCAAGTCCTGACTGATACGTTGAGGGTGGCCCCGGTCGGCGAGCAACCGGGGCGGCGCAGCCGAGAGTGTCCACGGGGGCGGCACCGAGACCTCTTGTCGCTGCGCGACCCCGGTTGGCGAAGCAACAGGGGCCACCCGGGAAGGCCCCACCATCGTCGAGCGGAAGGTCGACGACACGGACGAAGGGGACGGATGCGTCCTGCGACGAGGGGGTGCGGATACGCGGATGGGGCTACTGGGCGGTGGAGGGGTCGCCGGGAGGCCCGACCTGGGTGGGATCGGCGCCGATCGGATCGCCGCCGGACCGGGCGGCGAAGCGGGAGGGATCGACGGACGAGGACTTCAAGGCCGACGGGTCCCGCAGCTCGACGAGCATCTGGGCCGAGGAGTCGGTGCCGTCGGCGCCGAGGGCCTCGACCCAGGATTCGAGGTCGGACGGGGCGGCGTCGGGCACGGTCAGGCCGTCGGCCGAGGAGACGACCCAGGACGCCCCTTGCAGGTCGTAACGGTTCGCCTCTCCCGTCCATTTCAGGCCGGAGGGGAAGGAAGCCCCCTCGGCCGGAGGGGCCCAGCAGATCAGGTGATCGGCGCGGATGCCCGACTCTCGGACGTGGAGTTCGAGCGGATGTTCGGGCAGCAACGAGGTGGTCTCGAGGAATCCGGTGGCGAGGAAGACCGAGCAGCGGTCGATGGTGACCCGGCCCGGTCGGGGCTGGTTGGCGAATCGGCTGGCGATCCGGATCGGCCAGCCGGACGGCCGACCGGGCGTCCCCTGGGTCCAGACGAAGATGCTGTTCGAGATCTCGTGGCGGACCCCGCCGAAGACGACCAGGTCGAGGGGACGGTCGAAGCCCCGGAACAGGCAACCATCGACCCGGACCGAGGAGCCGAACGACTGCACGACGCTGGAGCCGAGGCCCGATTCCGACTGGACGAGGAAGGTGCAGCGTCGGAGGGTGAGCTCCCCGTTGGACTCGATGACGGGGGGGCGCCGCGTCTCGGCGGCGGCCGGGCCCTCGTAGCGGACCACGACGGTCAGGTCTTCGAGCGTCAGCCCCCCCACCGACTGCTGACGGAGCCAGGCCTCTCGGCCGGCCAGCGTGACCTGGACGGCCCCCCGCGAGCCCGGATAGGGGCGGATGACCATGCCGGCCCGCGGGATCAAGGAGGCGGGATCTCCCTCGGAGACCGTGAACGGCTCGGCGGCATCGCTCAGGTAGAGGACGCCGCCGTTGTTCGGCGCCAGCATCAGGGCATCGGAGAAGGAGGGGCAGGGGATCAGCTTCTGGCCGTCGGCGGTGCCGACCGCGTACGCCGGGGCCGTCGGCCTGGGATCGGCCGCGGGCGGGTCATCGATCGGGGGGGGGGCGACGAGGTCGTCGTTGCTCGATTCGGCGGCCCCGGAGATGACGGACTGCACCAGGAGGACGATCAGGACGAGCGCGGCGATCGAGCCGACGACTCCCCCCACGAGCCAGATGATTTTCCGGCGCAGGTCGGTCCGCTCGGCCGATTGAGGCTCGGCGGGGGCGGGCTTGACCTTGTCGGAAGAGCCGGGGTCGCTCGACGACCGGGAGAGGGAGGAGCGGGATCGGCTGCGGGAGGCCGCGATCTCGGTGAGCGAGGGCTCGGGCCCGAGGTCGATCGGCAGGCCGAGGCCATTCCTCGCCGTCGGGGGCGCCGGGACGAAGGGTTCGGGCTCGGGTTCGGTGGTCGGCTGGGCGGCGGGCGAAGGATCGGCTTCGGCCTGCCGCTCGGAGTCGCCGGAATCGGACCCGTCCTCGGAATCGCCGGGGATCGGCCCGATCCCGCTGTCGGCGGGGCTGCGCAGCTCGGGCTTCATGGCCGAGGCGGTGCGGGTGGGGGGCGCCTCCTCGTGCTGGTCCGAGACGGGCTCGGGGTCGGGCCGGAGGTGGTAGCCGTGCGGGTCGGACCCCTCGCCGAACGGGATTGCGTCGGGGGACGGCCGGGCTGCCCTCTGGCCCTGCCTGGCGGCGATCCGGCCGGCGGCGATCTGCTCGGCCACCGAGGAGGCCCCTTCGGCGAACGGGGCCAGGGCCTCGGCCAGGGCGAGCGGGGAGGGGAAGCGGTCGTCGGGCGACTTGGCCATCAAACGTCGGACGATCGCCTCCAGGCCGGGGGGCACCTCGGGGACCTGCTCCGAGAGGGGCTCCGGCTCGTGCAGCTGGTGGGCGTAGAGCTTCTGCGGCAGGCTCGCCTCGCGGAACGGGACGCGGCCGGCGATCATGTGATACATCGTGCACCCGAGCGAATAGAGGTCGCTCCGGGTGTCGACCGACCGGGGATGCCGGGCCTGCTCGGGGCTGATGTAGTCGAACGTGCCGACGGTGGCGCCGTCCCGGGTCACGACGTCGTCGGGGTCGCCGAGGTCGATGGCCAGGCCGAGGTCGGTGAGCTTCGCCGTGCCGTCCTCGGTGACGAGGATGTTCTGCGGGTTGACGTCGCGGTGGATCAGCCCCTTGAGCCGGGCGTGTTCCAGGCCCAGGGCGACCTGCCGGGCGATGGAGGCGGCCAGGGCCGGGGAGAGGCGGCCGACCTCGGCCAGGATCTGGGAGACGTTGCGCCCCTCGATGTACTCCATGACCAGGTAGCGGAGGTCGCGGTACTCCCCCTCGTCGTAGATGCGGACGAGGTTGTCGTGCTGGAGCTGGGCGCCGACCTTGCCCTCGCGCTCGAAGCGGGCCACGGCCCGGGCGCTGCTCATGCGTTCTCGGGAGAGGATCTTGATGGCGACGAGGCGCCGGAGCCGGGTGTCCCGGGCGAGGAAGACCAGGCCCATCCCCCCCTTGCCGATGATGTCGAGGACGACGTACTTGCCCATCTTGAGGGCCGAGGCCCGGCCGGCGACGATCTGCTGACCCTGCCAGAGGGTCAGGTGCTGCGCCGCGATGGCCTGCCGCGCGAGCCGGCGGTCAATCGCGTCGGGGTCCTCTCGCTTCTCGGGAGGAATGGCGTCCCAACACGACTGGAGGGTCGCGTCATCGAGCAGTCCATGGCGCAACGTCTCTTTCCAGAATCGAGACGTTCGCGGGTCAATCGACATGGCTCGGGATCGTTCCGGGCGCCCGCAGGGTAACGCAAGGCAAAGGGTGGGCGCAGGCGAGGTGGATGTCAAAGCTTGGTCGGACACGCGAGATGCCCCAGTACTTGAGTTTAGCCCCCAGGCCCTGCCGGTCGCAACCCAGCGGTCGTTACGGGTGACAGGGGGTTGGCGTCTCTCCTTTTCTTGTCCCGCGACGGGCGGATCACCCACCGGACAACCCTCCTGATCCGCTGGCTCGTCCCAATCGTAGTGCGCGATTGGCGTTCGTCCCGGGATCGGAGGCAACCGATCGGTCAAATTTGTCTGAAGATGCTACAAACCTGGCTCGACGGGGGGCGAATGCGGGCCGGGATCGCGGCGAAACAAGGCGACCAGGCGGGGGAGCGTCGGCCGATCAGCGGCCCGGATCGGCCGGGGGGGCGGCCAGGGAGGAGAGGAGTCCGTCCAGGCCCCGGTCGTCGTCGTCGTCTTCGTCGCCTCCGTCGGCCGGGGGCCCGGCCGAGGGGCCGGCGAACTTGGCCCGGTCGGCCTCGGCGAGGATCGCGACGGCCCGGGCCGACGCCTCGGGGCCGAGCCGGGCCGGCAGGGCGGGGTCGGCCCCGATTTCCTCGGTCGTCTTGGCGTTCCAGGAGGGGCCGAAGGCGTTGACGAGCGCGTCTCGGAGGACCTCGGCGCGGCGGATGCGGCGATCCTCGGGGGAGGAGCCGGACTGGCGACTCGACGGCCCGCGATCGCCTCCCGGGCCCCCGGCCCGGCGGCGGGCCCTGCGTCGCGACCGGGACCGGAACCCGAGGCCGAGGCCGGCGGCCAGCAGCCCGATGAGGAGGGCCAGGGCGACCGGGGCCCATTCGCCCCCCGGGGCCGGGTCGGGCCAGGGTTCCGGGCCGAGGTTGGGGCGGGGCGGCACGATCGGCTCGGCGGGGACGGGCCGGGAAGCGTCGGGGAGGCTCTCGGTCCCCTGGAGCGCTCCGGGAATCATCGGGGACCGGCCCGTCGTCGGGCCCTTCCGCGGAAGATGCCGAGCAAGGGGCCGATGGGGTCGTGTCGGGTGGAGAGATCGAGCCCTTCGATGGTCGTGGCCTCGCACCAGGAACGGAAGGAGCGTCGGCGGGCCTCGGCCATGCGGGCGTAGGACTCCCGCAGGCGGGCCGACCCGGAGTCGACCACGCGACGGCGGCCGGTTTCGGCGTCTTCGAGCGCGAGGATGCCGGCGTCGGGGAGGGCTTCTTCCAGGGGGTCGACCAGCCGGAGCGCCACCACCTCGCCCCGGTTGGCCAGCGCCCGCCAGGGGGCGACCGGCTCGGGGTTCAGGAAATCGCTGAGGACGACGACCAGGCCCCTCCTGGCGAACCGCCGCGGGCGCGAGACGGCCAGGGCCAGGGACGACCGCCTCGAGGTCGAGGGGGACGTCACGAGCATCCGGAGGAGCCGGGAGAGATGCCTCGGGCCCCCGCCGGGGGGCAGTTCGGACTCGATCCGGTCGCTGACGAGGGTCAGGGCGGCCCGGTCGCCGTTCTGGATGGCCGAGGCCGCCAGGAGGGCCGCGGCCTGCGCGGCCCGATCGGACTTCGACCGGCCGTCGGCGCCGAACCGGAGGCTCTGGGAGATGTCGAGGATGATCCAGAGGCTGAGCGACCGCTCCTCGACGTAGCGGCGGACGAACGGGCGGCCCTGCCTGGCGGTGACGTTCCAGTCGAGGTGGCGGACGTCGTCGCCGGGCTCGTAGGCCCGGAGCTCGGCGAAGGTCAGCCCCGACCCGGGCCGGGCGCTGTGATAGGCCCCGGCCAGTTGCGCGACCGCCGAGGGCCGGACCCGGAAGCGCAGGCGGCGGGCGCGGCGGATGATCGCGCCCGGGTCGAGGTCCGGGACCGGCGGGTCGGGGCGTTTGCGGAGGGAGAATCGCATGGCGGAAATCGGTCCCGATCAGTCCTGCTGCCCCTTCGCGTCCGATCCGACCGGGCAGCCGGCGTATCCGAGCACCACAGGGCCCCGAACCGTGGGGGTCGCCGTCGGTCGCCAGCCGCGGGCGAGGCGGGCGTTCAGGAGCTCGGCCGGCGAGGGCCGGTGGTCCCAGACGGCGACCGCCGCCACGTTTCCCAGTCAGTTCGTGTCGTACGCGAGGTAGAGGCCCCGCGAGCAGGGCACGAGGAGGTCGAAGCTGAACTCGTCCTGCGTCACCATCCCGTCGGGGGCGAGCGGAGGAGTCTGGGATGAAAACCAGCCCAGCGCCCGGGTGATCGTCGATTGACCGGCCAGTTCGGCCGCCAGGGGGGCGAACTCCGGATCGGTCAATCCGGCCCGATTCTCGATCGGAATGGGGGGAGTCATGACAGGATCGCTCCCTTCACTCAGTCGGGCGGATTGCCGGGCCGGGGAAGGACCTCGGCGCGGACCCAGTCGCGGAAGGCACGCTTCCAGGCGGTCTCGTCCATTGTCTCGAACCGATGGAGGAAGTGAAGCACCTGCTCCGGCGGGAGCATGGGCAGCGCCGGGCTCCGGGGCAGGACCCCATACGAGCCGTCCTCCTGACGCCGGCACATGATCAAGCGTTGCCCGTCGCACCGCCAGATCTCCGGGACACCCAGCGCGGCGTAGATGCTCAGGCGGTCGAGTGCTCGTCGAGAGACCTCGATCTCGATGGCGAGGTCGGGGGGCGGATCGACCTCGGGATCGAAGGTGAGGCGGCCTCGGACGCGGGGTTCGTTCTCGATCCAGTAGCAATTGTCCGGTTCGAGCCCCCGGTGAAGGTCTCGGCGTCGGAAGGTGGTCGATCGCCCGGATCGGATCGGCAGCCCCAGCTCCATCGTCAGCAGGTCGATCATCTGGCCGATCAGGACCGCATACGACTCGTGCCGGAACGAGGGCGACATGATTTCGAGGAGCCCATTGTCGTAGGTGAGGAACACGCGGCGACCCTCGAGTTCCTCGAGGATCGCCCCATAGGTTTCCCAGGTGATCCCGGGGAGCACCGCCCATTGTTCGCAGGACGATGGCGACTCGAGCAGCGCCGGGGTGGTTTCCATCACCGATGACTCCGGTTCGAACGCGTCAGCCGGCCGCCGGGGCCCCCGCGACTCGGGAGGAGGAGGGGCGGTCGGCGGCCCGGGGGGCCGAGGAGGAGGGGCGATCGGCCTCGGCGGGAGTCTCGGTTTCCTCGGGCCGGGCCAGGTCGAGCGCCCAGGAGAGGCGGACGGTCCAGCGGCGGGACTCGTCGGCGGTGATCCGCCAGTGGGGGATGACGGCGGTGCTCTGGTAGATCCCCTCGAAGCCGCCCTCGCTCTGGCTGGCGGTCTCGACGGGGAAGCACCAGAGGCTCGACGGCACCGACCATCGCATCGAGACGCCCAGGTCGAGCCACTCGTCGGTCAGGTTGACCCCCTCGGCGTGAGGGATGTCGAGCCTCGCGTCGAGCAGGCCGAGCCGGTGGCCGTGGAGGTCGGAGACGAAGCGGTCCTCGGCGTGGCCGGCCATCGCCGCCAGGTTCAGCTCGATGGCGAAGTGGACCGTCTGGCCGACGGGCAGGTCTTCGAGCATGTAGACGACCTCCAGCCCCGGGCGTCCGGCCTCCATGGCGATCGTCTTGTGGATGCGGATCAGGTGGCCGTCGGCAAGGCCTTGCCGCTCCATCAGGAGGGCGATGCGGCCCTCCTCGCGATGGGCCTTCGACAGATAGGTGCCGGTGGCGAAGTCGCCGCGCTCGATGTCGAGGCAGGAGGTCAGGTCGTCGAGCGAGGCGTCGATCGGGAAGAAGTGATCGACCAGGGCCTTGCGGGGGGCACGGTCGTAGACGAGCAGCTTGTCCATGCCTTCTTGCTTGAGGATCACCCGGTCGTGCAGGTTCGACGGGCCTTCGAACGTCTCTCCCGAAGGCTCGGCCACGGCGGCCGAGGCGATCGCGCCGTGGTACGACTCGGGACGGCGGTCGAGCGTGGCCAGGACATTGACCCCGGCCTTGCGGACGTCGAGTTCGTACACATGACCACCGCTGGCGGGGCGGACGTAGGCGATCAGGCGGTCGTTCTCGAGCCGGGCCTCCTGGCGGGCGTCGAGGTTGTAGTCGGCCACGTCGAGGGCGACGCGGGGGCCGACCTTCCCCTCGGCCCGGTCGAGGGCGTCGTGGCAGGCGATCAGGTGCTTGAAGATGGCGTTGCGCAGGTGGGGCAGATACAAACCGCCGAAGGCCCCGTGCCAGTAGGGGCAGTTGCACTGGCCGCGGTAGAGTTCCCGGCGGGCGAGGTCGAGCGCCTCGGCGTCGGCGTCGGCGGACTCTTCGAGGGCGTTGAGCCGGTGGGAAAGCTCGAGCATCCGGGCGTACATCTCGTCGGTCTCGATGTACTTGTTCTTGAAGTTCCGCCAGAAGCCGCCTGCGCGGACGAAGGGGCGGACGTGATCGACGGCGGCGACCCCCTCGGAGCCCTTCACCGCGGACTCGAAGGCCGAGAGCTGGGAGGGGGGGAGGACCCACTCGGTCATCTCTCGGTAGGAGCAGTCGGGCAGGTAGACCTTGCCCAGCGGGACGGTCGAGTCGACGACGGCGGCGAAGGTCGTCGGTTCGAGCCAGTCGCGGTTGCCCCGGATCATGTCGCAGAAGCGGCGGAGCCACCCCTTGGTGAAGATGTGCTCGTGGGTGTCGGGCCAGCCCCCGAACTTCTCGCCGTCGTCGGCGCAGACGACCACGGCATCGGGCCGGGACTGGGAGAGGCCGCGGAGGTACTCGTACGAGGCGTGCGGCTCCTGCCAGGGGACGAGGTAGCGCATCGACTCGCTGTTGGGGAAGACCTTCAGGAGGTGGCCCTCGTCCTCGGTCAGGTAGTAGCCGAAGAGGTCGTCGGAGGCGGCCCCGGCGCGCTGGAAGTGGAAGTCGTCGAGGACGGTGAACTCGATGCCGGCCTCGACCAGGGCCGAGACGAGGTGCTGCTCCCAGACCCGCTCGGCGATCCAGGCCCCCCGGATCGGCTGGCCGAAGAGGCGTTCGAGGTAGTCGGAATACGACCGGATCTGTCCGACGCGGTCGCGGTGGGGGATCATCGTCAGGATCGGCTCATAAAAGCCGCCGCCGAGGATCTCGACCCGGCCGGCGGCGACCATGGCGCGCAGGCGATCGATGTAATCGGGGCGATGGGCCACCAGCCATTCCATCAGGGGGCCGGAGCTGTGCAGGCTGAAGGGCAGTTCGGGGTACTGCTCCATCAGTTCCAGGAACGGCAGGTAGCTGTCCCGGTAGGCGGCCTCGAAGACGTTCTCGAAATTTCCGACCGGCTGGTGGTCGTGCAGCGCGAGGATCAGGCGGACGCGCGACATGGTGCGACGGGTCCCAGAGCGGGGGAATGCCCGTCATCGTGACGGGCCGGGGCGAGGGCAGGTCCATCCGATCCGGAGGAACCAGACGGTTCGGAACGGTTGGTCAATGGTGACCGATGGTGCCATTATCAACAGAACGGGCCGATTCTCCAATGGAGACCGGCCCGAATCGTCGGATCGAGTTGGACGGTCGGAGGGATTAATCGGCGGCGGGCCGCGGGACGGCCCGGCGTCGCCAGGCCAGGGCCCCCACCAGTCCGGCCAGGCCGACGCTCAGTTGGATCACGGTCGAGGGCTCGGGGATGGCCCGGATCTCGTTCGGATCGTCGGTGCCGATCGGATCGACCGTCGGCGGCGTGACCTCGGGGCCGTCCGGAGCGCCGGGCAGTTGCGGCCCCTCGGACTCGTCCGGCACCGACGGGAGCTGATCGAGCGGCGGGGGCACGGTCGGGTCGGTGGGGGTCGGGGGCACGATCGGCGGCTGGGGAGGCTCCGGCACCTGGGGAGAGACGGATTCGTCGGGGAGGGGCTGCGGGCCCCCGTCCTGGCCGATCGGCGGGTCGTCGATGACCGGATCGCCCCCGGCGCCCAGCCCCGAGTCGGGGTCGATGTCCGAGAGCAAGTACCCGAGGAACGGGTGGAAGAAGTCGAACCGCCGCGGGTTCAGGGCCCGTCGCGCTTCCAGCCCCTCGAGCCCGAGGCCCAGTGCCGAGCCGAGCCGCTGATGATGGACATCGAAGCGGCCCGGGGCCTGCGATCGGCGATCGATCAGGTCGTGGATCGTCCAGTCTTGCCCCTGGAACCGGATGGCATTCATGTCATCCTTCCGGGTCAGGCGACTCCGAAGGCTTTCGGCCTGAGCGGGAGGGGCGCTGGACAGGACGATCAGTCCCAGGAGGCCCAGCAGGACCCTGGGAGTGGTGAATAAAAGAGGCATTGGAGTGCGTCTCGGGAGGTGCAAGCAGGTCAAAACACTTCACACACCCTTGCAGCGGGTATCAGAATCCGATTGAAGGGATTGCGTCAAGAGAGCTCTGCAAATTACGGGCCTTCCCCGACACGTGTGACGGTTCGTTCCGGCGGCCCCGTCGAATGTTACGGCGACGCCGGTCAATCGAGGGGGCGGGCGGCCGAGCGTCGGAGGCGGACGGCCTCGTAGAGCCTCGCGTACTGCTCGGCGCTGCGGTGCCAGGTCCAGTCGGCGAGCATCCCGCTCGAGACGAGGGGCGGCCAGGCGTCGGGGCTCTTGTAGAGGGCCAGGCCGCGATCGACGGCCCGGATCAGGGCATTCGCGGTCGGGTCGAGGAAGCTGATCCCGGTGGCGGTCCGGTCCCGGAGGGTCTCGTCGGTGGCGTCGACGACCGTGTCGACCAGCCCTCCCGTGGCCCGGACGATGGGGACGGTGCCGTAGGCGAGGCTATAGAGCTGGTTCAGCCCGCACGGCTCGTAGAGGCTGGGCATGAGGAACAGGTCGGCGGCGGCTTCGAGCTGGTGCGCCAGGGGCTGTGAGAATTCGAGGAAGACGCGGAGGTTCTCCGGGAATTCGCCGGCCAGTTGCTGCAGCGCCATCTCGTATCGCGGTTCGCCGGTGCCCAGGATGACCATCTGCAGGTCGCGCCGGAGCAAGTCCCCGGCGGCATCGACGACCAGATCCCAGCCTTTCTGGGGGTCGAGCCGCGAGATCGCCGCCATCAAGGGGACGGCGGGCCGTTCCGGGAGGCCGGCCAGGCGTTGCAGGTGGGACTTGTTGGCGGCCTTGCCCGCCGGCCAGGTCTTCACGGTGTATCGCGCGGGCAGATGGGGGTCGATCGCCGGATTCCAGGCCGTGACGTCGATGCCGTTGACGATGCCGAACAGGTCGGCCTTGCGCGCCCGGAGCAGGCCGTCCAGCCCCCGGCCCCCTTCCGGGGCCTGGATCTCGCGGGCGTAGGTCGGGCTGACGGTGCTGATCAGATCCGAGTACACGAGGCCGGCCTTCAGGAAGTTCAGCCGGCCGTACGCCTCCAGCCGCTCGGGGGTGAACAGCGACCAGTCGAGGCCCGTCAGCGGCATGTCGAGGTGCCAGAACGACCCCTGGTACGCGAGGTTGTGGATCGTCATGACCGTGCCGACCCGGCGGAAGATCGAGCCCGGCTGGGGGCGGTAGACCTCCTCCAGGTAGGCGGGGACCAGGCCGGTCTCCCAGTCGTTGCAGTGGATGACCTCGGGCTGGAAGTCGAGCATCCGGATCGCCTCCAGCGCGGCGCGCTGGAAGAAGACGAACCGCTCGCAATTGTCGGGGTAATCGACCCCGTCGGCGCCGTAGATCCCGGTCCGGTCGAAGTAAGGGGCGTAATCGACCAGATAGACGGGCACGTCGCACCCGGGCAGGGAGGAGGCGAGGATCCTCCCGTCGAGCGACCGGTGGCCGATCGGCACGCGGACCCGGACGCCGGCGTCTCGGATCGGCCGGCCGGCGTAGAGGGCGCGGCGGTAGCCGGGCATGATGACGGCGACCTGGTGCCCGAGATCCGTCAGGGCCTGCGGGAGCGAGGCGGCGACATCGGCCAGGCCGCCGGTCTTGGCGAACGGCTCGACCTCGGCGGAGAGAAGGAGGACCTTCATCGGGGCGTGCTCACTCGAATCCTTGCCGACGGACGCCGTTTGCCCCCCGGGGTCGGACACCTTGGGACCAGTGTTGAAGTGATGAGAAGAGAGGAGAGGGAGATCCTCGGGTCGCTCCCGCGCCCGAGGGATCGAGCGGCCGCCCGGGGTTCGTCGCGGCCCGGGGCTTTGGGGGCCGGGCCGTGCGGTCCGTCAGCGAGCCGGCTCGACCTCGGACGCATCGAAGGTGACGCCGAGGACGGTGGTCGTCTCGGGGGCGGTCCGCAGGCGAAGCCGCCAGACCAAGGGGCCATCGAGCCGGTTCCTGGAGTTCGTATCGCTCAGGACGACGGTCTCGAGCTGCTCTCCGGGTCGGAGCTCGTGGAAGGACTGGCCGGCGATCTCCCACTCGCTCGAGACCGGCAGCCGATAGGCATAGATCCGCGTCCCGGAGCCATCCTGGATGAACGTCTCCGGGAGCCGGCGATCCGGCTCGCGCACGAATGCCTCGTCCAACGGGGCAAAGATGACCGAGTCGGACGTATTTCGCAAGCGAAGATGGAGCCGCAGGGCATGGGAACCGCCGTCCCGGCGCTCGGTCCGGCCGTCGACCCGGGTCCGTTTCAGCTCGACCGGGCCGACCGTCACCCGCTCCGGATGGATCTCCAGGGCATCGATCCGGGCCGAGTCGCCGAGGGGGATGAGGCGCCCCTCGGCGATCGGCTCGGACGGCTCGACCACGGCGGAGACGTCGTCACGACGGCCGGCCTCCGCGCCGGCGTCCGGCTCGACCGCGGCATCGAGGCCGGCGGCCCAGGCCGGGGCCGCCGGGCGGCCCGGGGCCTCGCGATCCGAGGCCCACCAGAGCCACCCGCAGGCGATCGTCATGGCGCTGGCATAACTGGCGAGCAGGGCCATCGGCCAGGCCGATCGCACGTGCCCGTGGTCGTCGTCGTCGTGTTGCGAGCGGGAGTCCCCCCGATCGGCCGGGGCGGACGACGCGAAGGGAGCGACCGGCCGGGCGCCCCGCTTCGAATCGGCCGAGGGGCTGAGCGTGATCCCGAGGCTCGACGGGTTGGCGGCCTTGATCTGGAATTCGTCATCGGACGAGACCAGGGCCGCGGCGGCGATCGGGTCGGGGTGGGCCAGGGTATCGGGCAGGATCTCCCCGGAGGACGGCATGGCCGCGCGCCGCTCCGCCGAGTCTCCGGAAGGAGGCCGGCGGGGTTCGGGGCCTTCGGCGCGAGGCGCGTCCCCGGGCGATCCGGAGGGAGCAGGAGGCGGTTCCAGGCGCACCCCGCAGTGCGGGCAGACGAGGGGAGGAGACATCGGCGGACAATCCTTTCCCGGCCTCGGCCTTGCCATCGACGAACCGAATCCGGGCAGCGTTGCGACGCGCATTCAACCGAGGCAGCCGGCGGACCTTCGAATCACCCCGGACCCTTTGGCTCAAAGGATCGTCGGTTCATCGCACCGATCCCGCACGGGCGATCGGCGCGACGCAACGGCCCCTCGCGATCATCGGGGGGCCGGCCGCCCTGCCTCACTCCAGCCCGTCCGGGGCAAGGCGGCTCGTCCCTTCCAGTTTAGGTCGGGCCGCGACCGGAGCAAAGCCGTCAGGTCGGATCCGTGCGGGAGTTCAAGGAGTAAGGGGATCTCCCCCAGCCATCGCGACAGCTCGATCGGGTTGGTGGACTCGGCCATCGGATCGACCGTCGGCTCCGAACCGTTGAGCACGACGCCGGCCACCCGGAGCCCCCGGGATCGGGCCGCCTCGACCGTCAGGATCGTGTGGTTGAGCGTCCCCAGGCCTCGGCGGGCCACGACCAGCAGCGGGTAATCGAGCGCGATCGCCAGGTCGGCGGCCGTCGCCCGCTCGGCGATCGGGCAGAGCAGGCCGCCGACCCCCTCGACGACCATCAGCTCCGCCCCCCCGGGGCCGGCCCACCAGGCGATCGCCGCCCGGGTCGCCTCCAGGACGCGGTCGAAGGCGAGCGGCTCGCCCGCCAGCCGGGCCGCGACGGGGGGGGCGAGCGGCGCCTCGAAGGTGATCGGCGTGACCCGATCGCGCGGCACGTCGCGGCCGAGGGCGGCGATCAGGCGTTCCGTGTCGTCCCAGCGGAGCTGACCATCGACCCGATCGGCCCCGCTCGCCAGGGGCTTGAGCACGCCGACGCGCTCGCCCTGGGCCACCAGGGTTTCCACGATCGCCGACGAGACCCGCGTCTTGCCCACGCCGGTGTCCGTCCCCGTCACGAAGAGGCCGCGAATTCCGGTCATCGGTGCCTTTGTTCCTCCGGGATTGGTGTTGATTTAAAACCACATCTCCATGCGAAGCCCGCGTGCGTCGGTTGGCGGATCGGCGGGAATCCGTTGCGCGGTCCCTTCGGCGATCCGATGGGCCGTCCAGCAGGCGGCCAGGGCGTCGAGCAGGTCATCGTCGTCGGCCTCGATGGGGGCGATCGCCCGGCGGACGAGGGGGAACGCCTCGGGGCCGAACGCGGCGTCGATCAGGGCCCGCCTCGTCGCGATCCCTCCGGGCGATCGCTTCGCATCCGGCACGGGGCGATCGCCGTTGAGGGCGAAGAACGACAGCTCGGGGTGGACCTCGACGCACAGGGCTTGCTCCTCGGGGCCGATCAGGCGATCGAGCGACAGGACTCGACGATACAAGGCCCACGCCTGCGCCCCGACCCCGCGTCCGACGATCGCCCGGCTGATCGCGTCGGCCCCGCGCCGGGTGACGGCCGCGAGGCTCGGGCGGATCGGCGCCGGGAAGACGCTCGATCGCCGGGGGCCGAGCAAGGTCCGGGCGATCCGGTCGCAGTCCCGATCGCCCGAGTCGGGCAGGCCGATCGGCATGTCGATCGCCAGCACGGACGGCTCGGGGTGGATGGCGAGCAACTCCTCGCTCGACCGGCAGAGCAGGGGGGTGACGCTTCGGCTCGAGCGATCGAGCAGGACGCAGATCCAGCCCCCGGGGCAGCCGTCGGCCCCGGCGACGATCGCGGCGGTGTCTCCCCCTGGTCTCGCCATCTACGCGGGCCACTCGCCGGAGAAGACCTCGGTGGCCGGGCCGGTCATGAAGACCGAGGCGTCGTCGGATGGCCACTCCAGTTCCAGGTCGCCGCCGGGCAGGTGGGCGAGGATCTTCCGATCGGTGCGCTTCGTCAGGACTCCCGCCACGCAGACGGCGCACGCCCCGGTGCCGCAGGCGAGGGTGATCCCCGATCCGCGCTCCCAGGTGCGCATGCGGACCTCATCGGGCCTGAGGACCTGTGCGACGTGGACGTTGACCTTCCTCGGGTAGTGCGAGTCCGTCTCCCAGAGCGGGCCGATCTGCTCCAGTGGGAAGCCGACCACGTCGTCGACGAACGCCACCGCGTGCGGGTTGCCCATCGAGACGGCCGTCTGGGGCAGGACGAGCTTGAGGCGCTCGTCGCCGACCTCGACCGGCACGTCGACCGGAGGGTCGCCGGGCAGGGTGGTCGGGATGTCGGAGCTTTGGAGGATCGGCGTGCCCATGTCCACCCGGACGCGCCGGGCCTTGCCCGATTCGATCTCCAGGTCGAGGGTCAGGACCCCTCGGCCCGTCTCGATCGTGACCTGATCCTTGCGGGCGATGCCGTGGTCATACACATACTTCGCCACGCATCGGACGCCGTTGCCGCACATCTCCCCCTCGGAGCCGTCGGCGTTGAACATGCGCATCTGCGCATCGGCGCGCTCGGACGGGAGGATGAGGATCAGGCCGTCGGAGCCGATGCCGAAGTGCCGGTCGCTCATCGCCCGGGCCAGCGGGGCGATTGCGCCGGGGAGCTGCTGGTCGAACAGGGAGACATACACGTAATCGTTGCCGAGTCCGTGCATCTTGGTGAAGCGGAGGGGCATGGGGTCCTCGATGGGGTTGATCGGCAACGCGGGTTTCTTCCCGTCCTTGCGATCCCGGTTATCTTCCGGTGGTCGCCAGGTATGCGCCGACGGTACAGAGCAGGGTCCAGCCGAGCATGATGACGAGCACCAGCCAGGCGAGGATTCGTTGCTTCAAGCGGCTCGTGATCCAGAAGGTCGCGACGAACGCCGCCGCGGTGATGACCAGGTGAGTGGCCGTGAGGGCGTAAACGGCCCGGATCGGCCAAGGGATCGACGGGTCGTGCCAGGGAATCGGCCCGTCCGGCCAGGGGCAGTTGTTCAATCCGATCGAACGATCTCGCTTGAACCCTGCTCCGACCACGATCAGCAGGACGGAGCACACCGTTAATGTCAGGAACCAAAGGGACCAGGAACGGCGACGATCGGGCCTCGCCCGGCCGGAGTGCCCCGGCGCAGGGGGAGCGACGCGGCTGAGCGGCGGGTCGTAAGGATTCGACGTGTCCATGGGGCCTTCCACGAGGACGAGCCGGCGGTCCTAAGACGAGACCTCGTCGGGCGGCCTGCCATCATAATACCACGACGTAATCGTTGCCGAGTCCGTGCATCCTGGTGACGCGGAGAGGCATGGGAATCCTCGGACGGGATCGGTCGATCGTGCGATTCGCACGGAGAGAAACGTGTCAGGTTACAGATAATGACCCATTGTTCCCATTCCTGCCGCAAGCCACCACAATCCCGACCATGCCAGGAGGAGGAGGATCAGGAACCAGGCAAGGAGACGTTTCCATAAACTCCAGGTCAACGGAAAGGTGGCCAGGAACGCCAATCCGGAGAGGACGACATGGAGAATACCAAGCGCGTCAACGACCCTCCTTGGCAGGGGTTTTGGTTCGATCTCTTCGGGAATCCACTCCTTCGACTCGTATCGGATCACGACGTAAAGCATGAGGACCCAGCAGAGGTTCAGCGCAACGAGCAGGAGTGCCCAGGAAGAAATCGTATCGTACTTCGATCGGGGCCGGTCGTGCGGTGCGGTCGGAAAATGATCGTCCCGAGGTGCCTCGTAAGGATTCATCCGATTCCTCGTCCCCCCGAGAACCCCAATCAGGACGACGCTTCCGCCCGAGCCACGTCATACCACTCGACGCCCCCCGGCAGCGGCATCGACGCGAATTCGAGATGGATCACGCGCCGGTGATCGGGCGAGGCGGCCGAATTCGAGGCGTGCAGGAGCAACGGCCGCATCAGGACGGCCCCCCCGCGATCGACGACGCACTCGATCGGATGGACGCGGTCGGTCCAGGAACCGACCTCGGTCGGCGCGGAGCCGCCCAGCCGATGCGACCCCGGCAAGACGCGCAGGGGGCCGTTGTCGGGGCCGGCGGGATCGAGGTGGAGCCGGACGGTCAGCATGGACTCCAGCACCTCGACGGGGGCGAGGGCGTGGGGGATGCCCGCCTTGACGGTCCAGGAGGAGAAGCCGGGGGCGTCGACGCGCCTCCGGGCGGCGATGGTCAGGTCGCGATGCCAGGGGAGGTTCCAGTTCGCCTCGCTCGTCTTGTCGAACCAGAGCCCGCGGACGGCGAAGGCGGCGGGGCCGAGGATCGGCTCGACCAACTCACGGATCGGCGGCGAACCGGCGAGGCGGCGGACCTCGGGGACGCGCCCGAGCAGGTCGCGCAGGCCGAAGGTGCTCTGGCCGCGGCGGAGCGAGGCGGGATCGGCGGCCTGGTCGGCGGCGGCCCGGGCGCGATCGACGGCGAGGATCAAGGACTCGATTTCGTCGGCGTCGAGCACACGCGGGACGACGGCGAACCCGTCGCGCTGGACCTGGTCGGCGAGGATCTCGGCGATCGTCATTCGGCCTCCTCCCCATCGGAGCCGATCGCCTCGACGGGGCATTCCTCCAAAGCGGCCCGGCAGGCGGCCTCCTCTTCGTCGTCGCGGGGCTGGAGGGCGACGAACGAATAGCGGCCGTCGTCCCAGCGCGCGAAGTTCTCGGGGGCGGTCTCGCGGCAGAGTTCGCAGTCGATGCAGGTGTCATCGACGTAGAACCGCCCGGCGACGTTCTCGGGGACTTTGTGATTCGCGTCGGCCATGAAACGGTGGGGCTTCGCGGTGGGTACGGGGGGAGGATCGATCGCCTGATATTGTAGAAGGAGCGGCGGCCGGCGTCATCAGGGATCGCCTTCGCG